>NZ_JAAKNE010000320.1:0-501 GCF_049170755.1 Aeromonas sp. 604176 | reverse complement strand
ATTCATGACTGGGGTGAAGTCGTAACAAGGTAACCCTAGGGGAACCTGGGGTTGGATCACCTCCTTACCTTAAGATGACGAAGTTGTTGAGTGTTCACACAGATTGCCTTGATTCAAAGTAGTTAGAGCAAAGACCTGATGCGAAAGCGTCAGTGCTTGTTCAACCCACGGTTGAACAAGAGAAGCCCTTTTGTTGGGTATTGGGACGTGAATAATGGCGCAAGTCGTTACCCAATCACCTGCGCGCAAGCGCAAAGACAAATCCGGGTCCCCTTCGTCTAGAGGCCTAGGACACCGCCCTTTCACGGCGGTAACAGGGGTTCGAATCCCCTAGGGGACGCCACTTCTCTTCTTGCTAACAAGAATGCAGACATAAGCAGTCATGTTTATGTCTGTTTTCTTCGGCCTTGCGCCGTTGCAAACATGCTCTTTAACAATCTGGAAAGCTGATTTAAAAAGTAGTTCTCAAACATTTGTTACAAGTGCTTTGGAAACTTCTTG
>NZ_JAAKNE010000319.1:0-504 GCF_049170755.1 Aeromonas sp. 604176 | reverse complement strand
CTGATAGGCCATCTCCAGTGCTTTGATTGCCAATTCTGCATCAGGTTTATCAGACATCGCCCAGCCCACGACCCGCCGGGTGTACAGGTCAAGCACCGCTGCCAGGTAATACCAACGACCACCTGCCCAGACGTAGGTGATATCGCCACCCCACACCTGATTGGGTTGCTGGACATCAAATTCGCGGGCCAGCAGATTGGGAATGTCCGGTCGTTCAGACCGAGCGACCTGATAGCGATGAGTGCCCGGTTGCTTGGATACCAGACCGGCTTCCTTCATCAGGTTACGTACTTTGAATCGACCAATCTGATACCCCAACTCCCGCATCATCGACATCAAGGCACGGCTGCCCGCTGAGTTTCGGCTCGCTTTGAACAAACGGCGCAACTCAGAGCGCTGCTGCATACGCTCACGGTTAATCGTCTGCTTGCGAGCCAGATAGTCGTAAAAACAGGATGTTGGAACATCGAAAGCGCAGCAGACCAGGGTGATGGGGGCTTGCTC
>NZ_JAAKNE010000318.1:0-521 GCF_049170755.1 Aeromonas sp. 604176 | reverse complement strand
GAAGGCTACAACACCATGGACACCCTGGCGTCCCTGATGTTTGGCGCCCTGATCGTCGACCTGCTGCGCCAGAAAGGCATCAACGATTACAAGAGCCAGTTCAAGTATCTGGCCATTGCCGGCCTCATCTCTGCCGTTGGTCTGAGCGTGGTGTACGTCTCCCTGTTCCAACTGGGTAACACGGCAGCCGGTGTGGCGACCGATGTCAGCAATGGTGGCGCCATCGTCAACGCCTACGTACTGAGCCTGTTTGGTCAGCCGGGTCAGTTCATTCTGGCGGCCATCATCACTCTGGCGTGTTTTACCACTGCAGTCGGTCTGATCTCCGCCTGTTCCGATTTCTTCCACAATCTGACCGGCATGGCTTACAAGAAGCTGGTGGTGTTGCTGGGCGTTATCTGTGCCGTGGTGGCTAACGTGGGCCTGAGCCAGCTGATCAGCCTCTCCATTCCGGTGCTGGTTGCCATCTATCCGGTTGCCGTGGCGCTGGTGCTGGTCACCTTCCTGAAGGGTTACTTCGG
>NZ_JAAKNE010000317.1:0-524 GCF_049170755.1 Aeromonas sp. 604176 | reverse complement strand
ATTGTTTTTTGTTTTGTTATAAAGGTTTAAGGAAATAGCATGCAACTCAATAAACTGCTCAAGGGTTTGGCCATCGCACTGCCACTGTTCACCCTGGCCGCTTGTAGTTCTTCTTCTGATTCCGACGCCGCTGGCGCTGAATCAGGTATGACCGACGGCATGGGCGGTGTACAAACCGGCGGCGCCAACGGCATGTTGTCCCCGGAAGAGCAGATGCGTCAGAAGTTCGAAGCACTGCAGCGTGACAACGTGATCTACTTCCCGTTCGACGGTTACGATATCCAGGGTCAGTACGCTGATCTGCTGGATGCCCACGCCAGCTACCTGCGCGAGCGCCCGAGCGTTAAAGTCCTGATCGAAGGTCACGCCGATGAGCGCGGTACTCCGGAGTACAACATCGCCCTGGGCGAGCGTCGTGCCAAGGCTGTTGCCAAGTATCTGCAAACCCTGGGTGTGCAGGCCGAGCAGCTCTCCATCGTCAGCTATGGCGAAGAGAAGCCGCTGGATCTGTCCCACACCGAGGA
>NZ_JAAKNE010000316.1:0-527 GCF_049170755.1 Aeromonas sp. 604176 | reverse complement strand
ACCATCGGCCACGTTGACCACGGTAAAACCACCCTGACTGCAGCTATCACCAACGTGCTGGCCAAGCACTTCGGTGGTAAAGCTTTCGCCTTCGACCAGATCGACAAGGCACCGGAAGAGCGTGAGCGTGGTATCACCATCAACACCTCCCACGTAGAATACGACACCGCTACCCGTCACTACGCACACGTAGACTGCCCGGGTCACGCCGACTACGTTAAAAACATGATCACCGGTGCTGCCCAGATGGACGGCGCGATCCTGGTAGTAGCAGCGACTGACGGCCCGATGCCGCAGACTCGTGAGCACATCCTGCTGGGTCGTCAGGTAGGCGTTCCGTACATCATCGTGTTCATGAACAAGTGTGACATGGTAGATGACGAAGAGCTGCTGGAACTGGTCGAGATGGAAGTTCGTGAACTGCTGTCCGAGTACGACTTCCCGGGTGATGACCTGCCGGTAGTCCGTGGTTCTGCACTGAAAGCGCTGGAAGGCGAAGCTCAGTGGGAAGAGAAGATCCTGGAACT
>NZ_JAAKNE010000314.1:0-541 GCF_049170755.1 Aeromonas sp. 604176 | reverse complement strand
AAGAGACAGTGCCTGCACGGCGGCAGGCACTGTTTCCGAGGGGCCAATATCTCCCCCCATGATGTCTAGCGCGACAGTTTGCGTAGACAAAGGCAATCCTTAAGCGATTACCTTTTTACCGCGGTAGAAACCATCGGCAGTCACGTGGTGACGACGATGAATTTCGCCACTGGTCTGATCAACAGTCAGGGCAGCGGTGGTCAGCGCATCGTGGGAACGACGCATGCCACGCTTGGCACGGGTTTTACGGTTCTGTTGTACGGCCATTGTAGGCTAACTCCTAAATTCACTTACGTTTAAGCTCTTCAAGAACTGCAAAGGGATTCGGCCGCTCATCAGCAGGTTCGATTTCACCCCAAGTCATCTCCATGTTTCCTCTCGGGCATGCATCCAGAGAATGCATTGCGACTTGAGGCAACGAGAGGATGAGCTCATCCTCCAGGATTTGATGAAGATCTATCTCGCCGTTTTCGTCCAACTCAATGGGCTCATAAGCTTCCGGCAGTTCTTCCTCGTTTGTTCTTTCGAACAGCGGAGTGTA
>NZ_JAAKNE010000313.1:0-557 GCF_049170755.1 Aeromonas sp. 604176 | reverse complement strand
GGGCAGCTCGGGCGGCACGATCAGGGCAAACAGGATGGAGGTCACGAAGAAGCCTTCGTTGATCTCGTGCTTGCGCACCATGGCGAACAGCACTTCCCAGAAACCACCGACAAAGAAGACGGTGATGTAGATCGGGAAGAAGTGGGTGGCGCCAATCAGCATCTTGCTGCCGATACCGGCAACAGCCGGATCGAGGGAGGCACCCAGCATGGTGGCCAGGGCATATTGCCAGCTGCTGGCACCGGCTGCCGAGCCCATGTGGGCAATGGCGGCGATGGCCTGGTTGCCAACGTTGTACATGCCCCAGAACATGGCCGGGAACACGGCCAGCCACACCATGATCATCATGCGCTTCAGATCGAGCGCATCACGGACGTGGGCGGCATTGCGGGTAACGGTACCCGGGGTATAGAACAGGGTATACGCCGCTTCGAACAGGGCGTAGTACTTGGCGTACTTTCCACCCGGTTCGAAGTGATGTTCCATATTTTCAAGAAGTTGCTTGAAACTCATCGCTTAACCTTCCAGTTCAATCTTGGTCAGGCACTCACGCAAGA
>NZ_JAAKNE010000312.1:0-578 GCF_049170755.1 Aeromonas sp. 604176 | reverse complement strand
TGACGCCATCATGGCCGAGCACGCTATCTCCCCCATCGACATGGTCGTCGTCAACCTCTATCCCTTCGCCGCCACCGTGGCCAAAGCCGGTTGCACCCTGGAAGACGCCGTCGAGAACATCGACATCGGCGGCCCGACCATGGTCCGCTCCGCTGCCAAGAACCACAAGGACGTCACCATCGTCGTCAAGGCCTCCGACTATGACCGCGTCATCGCCGAGATGGATGGCAACGGCAACAGCCTGACCCTCTCCACCCGCTTCGATCTGGCCATCGCCGCCTTCGAGCACACCGCCGCCTACGATGGCATGATCGCCAACTACTTCGGCACCCTGGTGCCCTCCTACGGCGAAAACAAGGAAGGCGACGAAGAGTCCCGCTTCCCACGCACCTTCAACAGCCAGTTCATCAAGAAGCAGGACATGCGCTACGGCGAGAACAGCCACCAGGCTGCCGCCTTCTACGCCGAAGAGCAGGCCGCGCCGGGCTCGGTGGCAAGCGCCATCCAGCTGCAGGGCAAGGCCCTCTCCTACAACAACATTGCCGACACCGACGCGGCGCTGGAGTGCGTGAAGGAGT
>NZ_JAAKNE010000311.1:0-582 GCF_049170755.1 Aeromonas sp. 604176 | reverse complement strand
CCGTCCCCTTTGACATGGACTTCGGACAATGGCAGAGCCTCAAGGAGTATCGCTTCAATTTCAGAGACTTGCATTATGCGTCCTCAGTTGTGAGCGGGGTAGATTGAAACAGCCCAGCCACCCCGTAGAGGTTGGCCAGGGTATAGAAATCACTGGAGGCGCCCACCAGTTGCGGTGTGGCGCCTCGCGCTAATACGGCTTTGGCCCATTTGACCAGCAGGGCCAGTCCGGCAGAGTCGAGGGTGGTGACGCCGCCGAGCTCGAGCTGGTCGTCCTGCCACCATTCGGCGCGGCGTTGCCACAGGTCATTGACCTGTGGCGCCTGCAGCTCACCGCTGAGAGTCATGGTTTGAGTACCAGCGGCTTGGCGTTGTGCTCGCGCAACTGGGCGATCACCGCATCGATGCCGTTCTGGCGGATCAAACCGCCCAGCTCGCTCTGCTTGGCGGAGAGCAGGCTGATCCCCTCTGCCACCATGTCGAAGGCTTTCCACTCGCCGGTCTTGTTGTTCTTGCGCAGCTTGAACTCGAGGAAGATGTCCGGCTTGCCGGCCTCTTTCACGCTGACGTTGACGGCGGTGAT
>NZ_JAAKNE010000310.1:0-597 GCF_049170755.1 Aeromonas sp. 604176 | reverse complement strand
TAGATACCGGCGGCTTCCATCTCGACACCCAGGATGCCGTATTTTTCCATGACGTCGAACATGGAGGGGTCCGGGGTGTAGAACAGGTCGGCGGAGAAGATGTTACCGACGCGCACGGCAACGCCCTTGTTCTTGGCGGCCTGCACGGCATTGGCAACCAGGTCGAAGTCAGCGATGGCAGCGAAGTCGTGATCCTTGAAGCGCAGACGGTTTACTTTGGAGTCGGTGCAGGCACCCATACCGATCACCACGTCACGCAGTTTCACGTCTTCACGCACGGCACCACAGGAGCCCACGCGGATCAGGGTCTTCACACCGTAATCGGTGATCAGCTCTTTTGCGTAGATGGAGCAGGAGGGGATACCCATGCCGTGGCCCATTACGGAGATACGACGGCCCTTGTAGGTACCGGTAAAGCCGAACATGTTGCGCACGTCGCAGATCTGCTCGACGTTCTCCAGGAAAGTTTCAGCGATGTACTTGGCGCGCAGGGGGTCGCCCGGCATCAGCACGGTATCAGCAAAGGCGCCATCTTTCGCATTGATATGAGGAGTTGCCATTCTCTTGATTCCTTCACACTAGGTTGAGTTTTATTGT
>NZ_JAAKNE010000309.1:0-642 GCF_049170755.1 Aeromonas sp. 604176 | reverse complement strand
CTGCTCAAGGCCAAGGGCAAGCAGGTGATCTTCGATTGCAGCGGCGCGGCCTTAAGCGAAGGGATCAAGGCAGCGCCGACCCTGGTCAAACCCAATCTGGAGGAGCTGAGCCAGTGGGCGGGTCGACCTATCAAGACCCTGAGCGAACAGGCCGAGTGTGCCCGCGCGCTGCAGGCGAGCGGGATCCCCAACGTGGTGATCTCCAATGGCGCCGATGGCCTTATCTGGTTTGCCCCGGATGCCGTCTGGCAAGCCATTCCGCCGCGGATGCAGGTGGTCAGCACGGTCGGTGCTGGCGACTCCCTGGTGGCCGGTCTCGCCCATGGTCTGAGCCTTGGCTGGGCGCCGGAGCAGACCCTGCGGCTGGCCACTGCCGTCTCGGCCTTGGCGGTCAGTCAGGTGGCGGTCGGTTTTAGCGATATCAGTGTGCTCAACCCCTTACTTGAACAGGTGCGCGTACAGCCTCTGGATGAGCTGGCACCGGTTCAATGCCATACCCCCTCAATGGAAAACTCAGGAGATGCCCAATGAAAGCAATCTTGGTTACGGCTTGCCCGGCGGGCATTGCCACCAGCTTTCTCGCTGCAAAACGGATAGAACAGCAGGCCAAACTGGCTGGCTGGGAGCTCACCCTCGACGTCG
>NZ_JAAKNE010000308.1:0-653 GCF_049170755.1 Aeromonas sp. 604176 | reverse complement strand
GAGGAGAACTTGGGATCCGGCACCTTGACGGAGATGACGGCTATCAGGCCTTCACGGACGTCGTCGCCACTGGCGGCAGACTTGGCCTTCTTGCTGTAGTCCTCTTTGTCCATGTAGTTGTTCAGCGTCCGGGTCAGCGCGGTACGGAAGCCCACCAGGTGGGTACCACCATCCCGCTGCGGAATGTTGTTGGTGAAGCAGTAGACCCCTTCCTGATAGGCGTCGTTCCACTGCATGGCGACTTCGACACCGATGCCGTCCTGCTCTGTGGTGAAGTGGAACACCTTGGGGTGGATCGGGGTCTTGTTCTGGTTCAGGTACTCGACGAAGGCCTTGATGCCCCCTTCGTAGCAGAAGTGCGCCTCGCGCCCATCACGCTCGTCCATCAGACGGATGGAGACGCCGGAGTTGAGGAAGGAGAGCTCGCGCAGACGCTTGGCCAGGATCTCGTAGTGGAACAGGGTGTCGCTGAAGATGGTCGGGCTCGGCCAGAAGCGAACTTCGGTCCCGGTGCCGGTGCTGTCACCAATCTGCTTGAGGGGTGCCTGCGGCTCGCCCAGGTGATAGGTCTGCTCGTAGACATGACCGTTGCGGCGGATGGTCAGCAGCAGCTTGTCGGAAAGCGCGTTCACCACGGAAACGCCCACACCGTG
>NZ_JAAKNE010000307.1:0-659 GCF_049170755.1 Aeromonas sp. 604176 | reverse complement strand
CTGGGTGTGAACATCGACCATATCGCCACCCTGCGCAACGCCCGTGGCACCCAGTATCCGGATCCGGTACAGGCCGCCTTCGTGGCCGAGCAGGCCGGGGCCGATGGCATTACCGTGCATCTGCGTGAAGATCGCCGCCACATCACCGACCGCGATGTGGAGATCCTGCGCCAGACTATCCAGACCAGAATGAACCTGGAGATGGCGGTGACCGAAGAGATGATCGGCATCGCCTGCCGCATCAAGCCCCACTTCGTCTGTCTGGTGCCGGAGAAGCGCACCGAAGTGACCACCGAGGGCGGTCTGGACGTGGCCGGTCAGCTGGACAAGGTGACTGACGCAGTTGCCCGCCTCTCTGCTGTGGGTGCCCAGGTATCCCTCTTTATCGACGCCGATCCCATCCAGATCGATGCGGCTGCCGAGAGTGGCGCCCCCTTTATCGAGATCCATACCGGCCGTTACGCCGATGCCACCACCGATGCTGAGCGCAACGCCGAGTTCAAGCGTATCGCCGCCGGCGCCTCCTATGCCGCTGGCAAGGGCTTGAAGGTCAATGCCGGTCACGGCCTGCACTACCACAACGTCAAGGCCATCGCCGCCATCCCCGAGCTCTATGAGCTCAACATCGGCCACGCCATCATCGGCCGCGCCGCCTTCGA
>NZ_JAAKNE010000306.1:0-673 GCF_049170755.1 Aeromonas sp. 604176 | reverse complement strand
CCCCGCCACGTTGCCATTCACGACCCCGCTCCAGTCCGCCGGCAAGCTAAAGCCCGGCACGCCCGCTGTGCTCGCACCGCTCCAGCTGTAGCTGCCCGCCACCGCGCCAGCCACCCAGCCTGCCCCCATCAACGCACCTGCCGGCACACCGCTCAGGGTCACCGTCACGCCGGTCACCTGCTCCGAACCATCCGCGTCGGTCGCAGTGACACCCAGCTGCGCCGCCAGCGATACCGCCACCGGTGCATCCGTTTCTGCCAGCACCAGGTTGGTGGCGCTGACACTGATATCCCCTTCCACTCCGATAGTGACCGTGCCACTGCTGTTGGCCGTGCCTTCATTGGTGGTCGCCACCACGGTGTAACTGATGGGCGCGCCGGTGTTGTTCGCACTGCCCGACACCCCGGCCGTCGAATAGTCCGCCGGGAACACCAGCCCGAATGCCGGCGGCAATGCCCCCGCCACCACGTTCACTGTCAGGACATTACCCACCAGGGTGCCACCCACTGCAGTGGTATTCGCAGGCAAATTGTTGAAGGTATACACCAGGCTGGTCCAGGTCTCTGACCCGTCGCCATCGCTGATACTCACCGTGTTGGTCAGCAGCACCTGTACCGTGCCATCCGTTTCGGTCGCACCCGCATTCAGCGCCTCGACGTTGAAGTCGATGTCA
>NZ_JAAKNE010000305.1:0-706 GCF_049170755.1 Aeromonas sp. 604176 | reverse complement strand
TCATCATCACCGCCCAGGGCGGCGACTACACCAAGGATGTCTATCCGCGCCTGAAAGCCGCAGGCTGGCAGGGCTACTGGATTGACGCCGCCTCCTCCCTGCGGATGGAGAAAGACGCCGTCATCATTCTGGATCCGGTCAATGGCGACGTCATCGAGCAGGCCCTGAACGATGGCATCAAGACCTTCGTTGGCGGCAACTGCACCGTCAGCCTGATGCTGCTGGCCCTCGGCGGCCTGTTCAAGGCCGATCTGGTGGAGTGGGTGAGCGTGGCCACCTATCAAGCCGCCTCCGGTGGTGGTGCCCGCCATATGCGCGAGCTGGTCACCCAGATGGGGATGCTGCGTGACGAAGTGGCGGTCGAGCTGGCGGATCCCGCCTCCGCCATCCTCGACATCGAGCGCAAGATCACCGAGAAGACCCGTTCCGGCACCCTGCCGGTTGACAACTTCGGCGTACCGCTGGCCGGTGGCCTTATCCCCTGGATCGACACCAAGCTCGACAACGGCCAGAGCCGTGAAGAGTGGAAGGGTCAGGCCGAGACCAACAAGATTTTGGGTATCGAGAATGCCGTCATTCCGGTGGATGGTCTGTGCGTGCGGATCGGCGCCCTGCGCTGCCACAGCCAGGCCTTCACCATCAAGCTGAAAAAAGATGTGCCGCTGGCGGAGATCGAAGCGCTGCTGGCTGCCCACAACGACTGGGT
>NZ_JAAKNE010000304.1:0-713 GCF_049170755.1 Aeromonas sp. 604176 | reverse complement strand
GCCGATTTCGCCGAGCTGTTTGTGGAGCGCAAGCGCCGCAGCCAGCTCAGCCTGCTCTCCAGCCAGATAGAGAACATCAGCGGCGGCCTCGATTTCGGCATCGGTGTGCGCCTCTGTTACGGCCACAAGGTGCTCTACGGCTACACCAATCTGGCCAACCGCGACGAACTGCTGCGCATCGTCACCCTGCTGGCGGCCAAAGACCGCCGCGACCCCGTGGTGACCGCCACCGCCTTCGATTTCACCCGCCTGAGCGATCGCAACCCGATCGCGCGGCCCCTGTCGGCAGACAAGCTGCTGGAGCAGAAGATCGCCTATCTGCACGCCATGGATGCGGTGGCCCGCGCCGAGAGCAGCAAGGTGAGCCAGTTCTCCGGCAACGTGCTGGGCTGGGAGCAGGAGGTGGAAATCTTCAACAGCGAAGGGGGGCAAGTGGCCGATCGCCGCCACTACAACCGCATCATGGCCCAGACTATCGCCATGGAAGGGAGCGAGCAGAGCGTCGGTTACGAGGCCCCCGGCGCCCTGATGGGGTGGGAGCATGCCGATCGCATCGATCCGCGCGAGCTGGCCCTCACCGCCACCCGTCAGGCACTGGTGAAACTGGGCGCGGCTCCCTGCCCGAGCGGCGCCCTGCCGGTCATCATGGAGAACGGCTTTGGCGGCGTCATCTTCCACGAGGCGTGCGGCCACCTGCTGGAGACCACCTCGGT
>NZ_JAAKNE010000303.1:0-724 GCF_049170755.1 Aeromonas sp. 604176 | reverse complement strand
AACTAAGGAGAGGAACCGTGAACATTCTCGGTTATTTGCAAAAGATCGGCCGTGCCCTGATGGTGCCGGTAGCGGTATTGCCTGCCGCAGCGATCCTGATGGGGGTTGGCTACTGGATTGACCCGAATGGTTGGGGTGGTGACAGTGCGCTGGCTGCCTTCCTGATTAAAGCGGGCGCAGCCATTATCGATAACATGTCCGTACTGTTCGCAGTCGGTGTCGCTTACGGTATGTCCAAGGATAAAGACGGTTCTGCTGCTCTGGCAGGTCTGGTCGGCTTCCTGGTCGTTACCACCCTGCTGAGCCCGGGCGCTGTGGCCCAGATCAAGAGCATCCCGGTGGAGCAGGTTCCTGCCGCGTTTGCCAAGATCAGCAACCAGTTCGTGGGTATCCTGTGTGGTGTTATCGCCGCTGAGCTGTACAACCGCTTCAGCAGCGTCGAGCTGCACAAGGCACTCTCCTTCTTCTCCGGTCGTCGTCTGGTACCGATCGTAACCTCCGTGGTGATGATCGTCGTATCCTTCATCCTGATGGCCGTATGGCCGGCAATCTACGGTGGTCTGGTCTCCTTCGGTGAGTCCATCGTGAGCCTGGGCTCTACCGGTGCCGGTATCTACGCCTTCTTCAACCGTCTGCTGATCCCGATCGGTCTGCACCACGCCCTGAACTCCGTGTTCTGGTTCAACGTGGCCGGTATCAACGACATCCCGAACTTCCTGGGTGG
>NZ_JAAKNE010000302.1:0-728 GCF_049170755.1 Aeromonas sp. 604176 | reverse complement strand
GGGTTTTTCTCCGTGTAATACATGGTGGTGGCGTTGGCGAGCGGCGACGGGTAGAAGTTCTGCACCTGATCGAGCTTGAAGCGGTTCTCTTTGACCCAGAGCGCCAGATTGATCATGTCTTCATCCGTGGTGCCCGGGTGGGCAGAGATAAAGTAGGGGATCAGGTACTGCTGCTTGCCCGCCTCTTTGGAGTATTTGTCGAACAGCTCCTTGAACTGGTAGTAGCTGCCCATGCCCGGCTTCATCATCTTGGAGAGGGGCCCCTCCTCGGTGTGCTCCGGCGCGATCTTGAGGTAGCCGCCGACGTGGTACTTGGCCAGCTCCTTGATATAGCGGGGATCTTCCACCGCGATGTCGTAACGCACGCCGGAGGCGATGAGGATCTTCTTGATCCCCTTGAGGTCGCGCGCCTTGCGATAGAGGTTGATGGTCGGGCTGTGGTCGGTGTCCATGTGCGGGCAGATGGTGGGCCAGACACAGGAGGCGCGACGGCAGGTCTGCTCGGCTTTGGGGCTCTTGCAGCGCAGCTTGTACATGTTGGCGGTGGGGCCACCGAGATCCGAGATGACGCCGGTAAAGCCCGGCACCTTGTCGCGGATATCTTCGATTTCTTTCAGGATCGACTCTTCCGAGCGGCTCTGGATGATGCGCCCTTCGTGCTCGGTGATGGAGCAGAAGGAGCAGCCGCCAAAGCAGCCGCGCATGATGTTGACCGAGGTCTTGATCAT
>NZ_JAAKNE010000301.1:0-741 GCF_049170755.1 Aeromonas sp. 604176 | reverse complement strand
TGCTCTTTAACAATCTGGAAAGCTGATTTAAAAAGTAGTTCTCAAACATTTGTTACAAGTGCTTTGGAAACTTCTTGGCGAAAACCAAATTTTATTTGGTCCTTGTTGTACAACAACAAGCAAGCGTTGTTTCGACGACACTTCTTGGGGTTGTATGGTTAAGTGACTAAGCGTACATGGTGGATGCCTTGGCAGTCAGAGGCGATGAAGGACGTACTAACCTGCGATAAGCTGTGAGAAGTCGGTAAGAGACGCTATTACTCACAGATTTCCGAATGGGGAAACCCACCCGAGATAACTCGGGTATCTGTTACTGAATACATAGGTAACAGAGGCGAACCGGGAGAACTGAAACATCTAAGTACCCCGAGGAAAAGAAATCAACCGAGATTCCCTCAGTAGCGGCGAGCGAACGGGGATTAGCCCTTAAGCATCTTGGAAGTTAGTGGAACGGTCCTGGAAAGGCCGGCGATACAGGGTGATAGCCCCGTACACGAAAACAACCTTGATGTGAAATCGAGTAGGGCGGGACACGTGACATCCTGTCTGAATATGGGGGGACCATCCTCCAAGGCTAAATACTCCTGACTGACCGATAGTGAACCAGTACCGTGAGGGAAAGGCGAAAAGAACCCCTGTGAGGGGAGTGAAATAGAACCTGAAACCGTGTACGTACAAGCAGTGGGAGCCCTTCGGGGTGACTGCGTACCTTTTGTATAATGGGTCAGCGACTTACATTTT
>NZ_JAAKNE010000300.1:0-743 GCF_049170755.1 Aeromonas sp. 604176 | reverse complement strand
ATGAGCTCCTTGATGGTGCTCTGGCGACCTTTCAGGATCACCCGATCGCGGATCGGCTGGTGGATCCAGCGCTTGAGCAGGCGGCTGCCCATGGGGGTGGCGGTGCGATCCAGCACCTCGGCCAGGGTATTTTCGTAGCCACCGGCCAGATTCTGGGTCAGCTCCAGATTGCGGCGGGTGGCGGCATCCATGATGACGGCGTGATCCGGCTGTTCGAGGCGCACGTTGCGGATGTGGGGCAGGGCGGTGCGCTGGGTGTCCTTGACGTACTGCATCAGGCAACCGGCGGCGCACAGGGCAGTCTCGCTCTGCTCGACGCCAAAGCCCACCAGATCCTGGGTGCCGAATTGCTGGCAGAGCAGCTTGCGGGCGGTGCCCAGCTCAAACTCCCACTCCGGGCGGCGACGCAGGCCACGGCGACCCTCGACGTGGTGCAGGAAGGCGAAGGATTCGGGGTAGAGCAGCTCCGCCGGATTGGTGCGCTGCAGCTCCGCCAGCAGGGTCTCTTCTTTCTCGAACTGGTTGATGAAGAAGCGTCCGGAGCCGATATCCATGGTGCCATAGCCGAAGCGGCGGCCATCGTGGTAGACGGCGGCGATCAGGTTGTCCTGTCGCTCGCTGAGCAGTGCCTCGTCGGAGACGGTGCCCGGGGTGATGATGCGAATGACCTTGCGCTCCACCGGCCCCTTGCTGGTGGCGGGATCCCCCACCTGTTCGCAGATGGCGGCCGATTCGCCGAGCTG
>NZ_JAAKNE010000299.1:0-756 GCF_049170755.1 Aeromonas sp. 604176 | reverse complement strand
GTAGCGCCGATGGTAGTGTGGCATTCGCCATGCGAGAGTAGGACACTGCCAGGCACCCAATACAAGAAACCCCGCTCATCGAGCGGGGTTTTTTATTACCTGAAACTCAGAAGGTAGCCTGATTTTTGACCGGCCCTATCTCCTTTCCTCTGTTCTTATTGTTACTCGGCGCTGCTTTCTGGTTCCACAAATAGCCTGATGTTCCGCTTGGTACTCTTTCTTCACTGAACCGCTGTCGCTCTGTATGGCGGCTCTGGCGTAGTCATGACCCACGAATCCTATGCTCGCCTGTACGCTAGGATCTCTTGCTTGCGATCTTTCCTGGGCATCTGCGTCCTGTGTTAGCTGAAGTCTTTCTTTTTGAGCCCTCTGCTTGTCCATGATTTTGTTAGTCGCCCACTGACGTTATGCCAGAGAGTGTGTTGGCTGTGCTAACACGCAGGCGCAGTGGTTGCTGCGTTGGGTCCTTGTTGTTTGGGGTAATAAGGAATTGGGAAGGGATTCGCGCAGGAACGCAGAGGTTCGATGTTGGTAGGGGATCTTGTGGTGGCTATTGAGCCTGCAGGTGGGAAAATGAATGGGGGCGCTAAAGAAGGCTAATGTGTTGAGAGCTATAAGGAGTGGCAAATAGCAGGCAAATAAAAAGCCCACGCAACATGGTTGCATGGGCTCGGTATAGATGGCGGAGGAGGTGGGATTTGAACCCACGGATGGTCGCCCATCGCCGGTTTTCAAGACCGGTGCATTCAGCCGCTC
>NZ_JAAKNE010000298.1:0-763 GCF_049170755.1 Aeromonas sp. 604176 | reverse complement strand
GCGTTCAATCTGAGCCATGATCAAACTCTTCAATTTAAGTTTGGTTGCTTCGAAAAGCGGCTCAATGAATTGCTGAAATAAACTGTTCGACTTCTTATTGCTAAGAAATCGTCTTGGTCACTTCACCAGACATTGAAAATCAAAAATTGTTTTTGATGTTCGATGCTGTGAGTGCCCACACAGATTGCTTGATTCAAATTGTTAAAGAGCGACGCAACAGTGTGTTGCTGCGGGAGTGGAATTCTACTCAACCGCCTTCTCGAGTCAAGCCTTATTTTCAAAGGCTTTTCGAGGTTATCGACGAGGTTGTTTGCGTTGCCGCTTGCCCTGTCGATGGAGGCGCATTATAGGGAACAGATTCTTTCTGACAACCCCTTATCGGCAATAAAATTGCAAAAAAGGGCACTTTTTTAGTTATTCATCTCCAATCACAGCTTTTATACAAACTTATCCACAGAAGCAGCCTGCAGATTGCTAGAATGGCCGAAAACAAGGAGGCCAAGATGGACTTGCGACTGAGACCCTACAAGGGAAAACGCCCGCAATTGGGCAAATGGGTATATGTAGGGCGATATCAGCTGGCTGACGATGTTCACGCCAAGTGATCCAACCATTAACCATTCACCACTCAGCAGTGGTTTGGGAACAGCGCTTACTTCTATAGAAGAACATATAGGTGAATGATGAGTTGAGGCAGTTGAGGCAGTTGAGGCAGTTGAGGCAGTTGAGGCAGTTGAGGCAGTTGAGGCAGTTGAGGCAGTTG
>NZ_JAAKNE010000297.1:0-791 GCF_049170755.1 Aeromonas sp. 604176 | reverse complement strand
AGATGGTAGAGAAAAAAAGATATGAGCAGTAAGGTGCACATGGGCCACACGGCCCGTAAGCGTTTCGGTCAGAACTTCTTGCACGACCGGTATGTGATCGATCAGATCGTCGCCGCCATCAACCCGCAGCCGGGTCAGAATCTGGTGGAGATCGGTCCGGGTCTGGCCGCGCTGACCGAGCCAGTCGCCGCCCAGATGGACAAAATGACCGTGGTCGAGCTTGACCGGGACCTGGCAGCTCGCCTGCGCGAGCACCCGACCCTCAAAGACAAGCTGACCGTCATCGAAGCGGACGCCATGCGTTTCGACTTCGGCACCCTGATGGGTGAAGGCAAGAGGCCGCTGCGAATCTTCGGCAACCTGCCCTACAACATCTCCACCCCGCTCATCTTCCACCTGTGCGAGTTTGCCGACCGGGTTGAAGACATGCACTTCATGCTGCAAAAGGAAGTGGTATTGCGTCTGGCCGCCGGCCCCGGCAGCAAGGCTTATGGCCGTCTGAGCGTGATGACCCAGTACTACTGCCAGGTGGTGCCGGTGCTGGAAGTGGGCCCGGGCGCCTTCAAACCGGCGCCGAAAGTGGACTCTGCCGTAGTTCGCCTGATCCCGCACAAGAATCCGACCATAGTCGCAAAAGACATTCGTTGTCTGAATCGCGTCTGTACCGAAGGCTTTGGCCAGCGTCGCAAGACCATCCGCAACAGCTTCTCCAACTTCATCACCGACGCCCAGCTGACCGAGCTTGGTATCGATGGCAACCTGCGCCCGGAGAATCTCTCCCTCGAGCAGTT
>NZ_JAAKNE010000296.1:0-792 GCF_049170755.1 Aeromonas sp. 604176 | reverse complement strand
CTGGTGAAAAAGCGCCACCCCGAGGTTGCCAATGCGCTCGGCTGGTTGCTAGAATACGCGCCGTCAAGAATGACGGGCACAGGAGCCTGCGTCTTTGCTCAATTTGAAGACGAAGTGACTGCTCGGGAAGTGTTGGCCTGCGTGCCGAAGGGACTTGATGGGTTTGTCGCCAAGGGCGAGAACATATCACCTCTCTTCTCCACATTGCAACAGTTCAAATGATTGGGGTATCGCCAAGCGGTAAGGCAGCGGGTTTTGATCTCGCCATTCCTAGGTTCGAATCCTAGTACCCCAGCCAATTTTACCGAACGGTATTGATGATGATTAACGTGGCCGGTTTTGCACTCGGCCACGGATTCGGGTTACCGGTATCATCACAATCATTGGGCAGCAGACACCTTGTACGTTATCTTGATAAATCGTTTGCCCCAAAACGATAGGGTCTGATTTCAGACTCCCCCACATACTGGATGCAACCCCGAGGTTTCAAACCGTGCCTGACATGAAGCTGTTTGCTGGTAACGCAACGCCGGAACTAGCCCAGAAGATCGCAGATCGCCTGTTTATCAAACTCGGCAATGCTGCCGTAGGTCGCTTTAGCGACGGCGAGATCAGCGTACAGATCAATGAGAATGTACGTGGTGGCGATATCTTCATCATTCAATCCACCTGTGCCCCGACCAACGACAATTTGATGGAATTGATCGTCATGGTGGATGCTCTGCGTCGTGCTTCAGCTGGCCGTATCACTGCCGTTATCCCCTACTTTGGTTATGCCCGTCAGGACCGCCG
>NZ_JAAKNE010000295.1:0-824 GCF_049170755.1 Aeromonas sp. 604176 | reverse complement strand
CTGAACGATCCCTTCATCCACACCGCCAGCTTCGATCGTCCCAATATCCGCTACAGCCTGGTGGAGAAGTTCAAGGCGGCTGAGCAGCTGCTGCGCTACGTGCAGAGCCAGAAGGGCAACTGTGGCATCGTCTACTGCTCCAGTCGCAACCGGGTGGAGGAGGTGGCCGAGCGGTTATCCCGCCACGGCTGCAAGGCGGCGCCCTATCATGCGGGGCTGCCGCTCGAGCTGCGCCAGCAGACCCAGGATGCCTTCCTCAAGGATGACATCGAGATAGTGGTGGCGACGGTGGCGTTCGGTATGGGTATCGACAAGCCCAACGTACGCTTCGTGGTGCACTACGACATTCCGAAGAACATCGAATCCTACTATCAGGAGACCGGCCGCGCCGGTCGCGATGGCACCCCCGCCGAGGCGCTGCTGCTCTACGATCCCGCCGATATCGGCCGGGTGCGCCGCCTGCTCGACAACATCGAGAACCCGCAGCAGTTGCAGGTGGAGCAGTACAAGCTCAACGTGATGGCGGCGTTTGCCGAGGCGCAAACCTGCCGCCGTCAGGTGCTGCTCAACTACTTCGGCGAGTACAACGACAAGCCGTGCGGCAACTGCGATATCTGTCTCGATCCGCCCAAGAGCTATGACGGCACTGAAGATGCCCAGAAGGCGCTCTCCTGCGTCTGGCGGGTGGGCCAGAATTTCGGGGTGGGTTATGTGGTGGAGGTGCTGCGCGGGTCGCTGAACCAGCGCATCAAGGATCATGGCCACGATAAGCTGTCGACCTACGGCATCGGCAAGGATCAGAGCCACGAATACTGGATGAGCGT
>NZ_JAAKNE010000294.1:0-825 GCF_049170755.1 Aeromonas sp. 604176 | reverse complement strand
TTTACAGCACGCTGCGGGTGATCAGCACCAGCAATCCCATGCATGCGCTGCTCAATCTCATCATCTCCCTCATCGCCGTGGCCATGATCTTCTTCTGCCTGGGTGCCGCCTTTGCGGGCGCCCTGCAGGTGATCGTCTACGCCGGCGCCATCATGGTGCTGTTCGTGTTCGTGGTGATGATGCTGAACCTGGGGAGTGCCCAGGCACAGGAGAAAAAGTGGCTCACCCCCATGACCTGGGGGGGCCCAGCCCTGCTCTCGCTGATCCTGCTGGGCTTTCTGGCCCACGGCATTCTCGGGGTGACCGGGGGCCTGATCGGAGTGACCGAGGTGACCGCCAAGCAGGTGGGTGTCGAGCTCTTTGGCCCCTATGTGCTGGCGGTGGAGCTTGCCTCCATCCTGCTGCTGGCGGGTCTGGTAACCGCCTATCACCTGGGTCGGGAAGAGAAGAGCGGTGAAGTGCTCTCCGTCCCCCGCACAGCATCCCGCTCTGCACAAGAAGGAGGTCAGCAATGAATGGAATCCCTATGGAGCACGGCCTCCTGCTGGCCGCGGTGCTCTTCTGCATCGGCTTGTGCGGTCTGCTGATCCGCCGCAACCTGCTCTACATCCTGATGAGTATCGAGATCATGATGAATGCCTCGGCACTGGCGTTTGTGGTGGCGGGTAGCCGCTGGGCCCAGGCTGATGGCCAGATCATGTATATCCTGGTGATTTCTCTGGCGGCAGCGGAGGCCAGTATCGGCCTCGCCCTGTTACTGCTGCTCTATCGTCGTTACCACACCCTGAACGTGGACACTGTGAGCGAGATGCGCGGATGAGCCTC
>NZ_JAAKNE010000293.1:0-839 GCF_049170755.1 Aeromonas sp. 604176 | reverse complement strand
CCGGCCTGGGTGCAGGATCAGGTGTTCTACCAGATCTTCCCCGACCGCTTCTGCAACGGCGACCCGTCGCTGAGCGTCAAGCATCACGAGTACGAATATCGCGGCAAAGCGGTCATCAGCAAGGCGTGGGGCGAACCGGTCAGTCGCCATGAAGAGGGCCACGGCGCCTGCGAGTTTTACGGTGGCGATCTGGCGGGGATCGATGCCAAGCTGCACTATCTGCAATCTCTCGGGGTGACGGCGCTCTACCTCAACCCCATCTTCGATTCGCCGAGCAACCACAAGTACGACACCCAGGACTACTTCAAGGTCGATGCCCATCTCGGCAGCAACGAACAGTTCGCCGAGCTGACCCGCAACCTGCACCAGCGCGGCATGAAGATCATTCTCGATGCGGTGGTCAACCACACCTCCACCGAACACCCCTGGTTCTGCCCGCCACTGGGCGCTCAGAGCAACCCGGACTCCCCGTGGCGCAGCTTCTACACCTTTGATAAAGAAGGGGATTACGTCAGCTGGAAGGGCATTCGCAGCCTGCCCAAGCTCGACTTCTCCTGCGAGAAGGTACAGGACGCCGTCTATCGGGCCGATGACGCCATCCTCCGTTACTGGATGCGCGCCCCCTACCAGATCGATGGCTGGCGCTTTGACGTCATCCACATGTTGGGCGAGCGCGGCACCGCCGAGGGCAACAGTGGTCACGTGCGCGCCATTCGCGGGGCAGTGAAGCAGGAGAACCCGGACGCCTATGTGCTCGGCGAACACTTCTTCGAGGCGAGCCAGTGGCTGCAAGGGGATCAGGAGGACGGCGCCATGAACTACTACGGCTTCGCCCACCC
>NZ_JAAKNE010000292.1:0-847 GCF_049170755.1 Aeromonas sp. 604176 | reverse complement strand
ATCATCTCCATCCCGACCGGGGTGAAGATCTTCAACTGGCTGTTCACCATGTACCGCGGTCGCATCGAGTTCACCTCGCCCATGCTGTGGACCGTCGGCTTCATCATCACCTTCACCGTGGGTGGCATGACCGGGGTACTGCTCTCCGTGCCGGCCGCCAACTTCGTGCTGCACAACAGCCTGTTCCTCATCGCCCACTTCCACAACGTCATCATCGGCGGCGTGGTGTTCGGCTGCTTCGCCGGTATCACCTACTGGTTCCCGAAAGCGTTCGGCTTCAAGCTGGATGACGTCTGGGGCAAGCGTGCCTTCTGGTGCTGGATCACCGGCTTCTTCGTGGCCTTCATGCCGCTCTACGTGCTGGGCTTCATGGGCATGACCCGTCGTGTCAGCCAGAACATCGATCCCGAGTTCCACGGCTGGCTGGTGGTCGCCGCCTGCGGCGCCGGTCTGATTGCCCTGGGCGTGCTGTGCCAGGTCATCCAGATCGTGGTCAGCATCCGCGACCGCGAGAAGAACCGCGACCTGACCGGCGATCCCTGGGGTGGCCGTACCCTGGAGTGGGCGACGTCTTCTCCGCCGCCGTTCTACAACTTCGCCATCGAGCCGAAGGTCACCGGTCTGGACGCCTTCTGGGAAGCCAAGGCTGACGGCAGCGCTTACAAGAAGCCTGCCCAGTATGCCCCCATCCACATGCCGAAGAACTCCGGTGCCGGTGTCATCATCGCCGCCTTCAGCGTGGTGTTCGGCTTTGCCATGATCTGGCACATCTGGTGGATGGCCATCGCCGGCTTCATCGGCATGATCGCCACCTGGATCATCCACAGCTTCAACGACGATGTGGACT
>NZ_JAAKNE010000291.1:0-848 GCF_049170755.1 Aeromonas sp. 604176 | reverse complement strand
CGGCGGGCGATGATGGCGAACTTCTTGCCAAGCACCCCCAGAGTGAGCCAGACGGTGGGCAGCTGGATCATCGCCAGCAACACCCAGCCCAGACCGATCTTGTAGGCCGCGCCCGGCCCGCCGATGAAAGAGGAGGCCGAGGTGTAGGTGGCCACTAGCGTCATCGCCAGCACCAGCCCGCCCATGCTGCGGTTGCCGATGAAGTACTCCTGGACGAAGTTGCCTTCAGCTCTATGACGGCTGGCCCAGAAACCCACCCCCAGCACCAGCACCAGATAGATGAAGAGCGGCAGCATCAGCTCAAGATTCATGGGATGACTCCTTGCCGGAAGGGGCTGGGGTATCGAGGGGGATATCCACAAACAGTCGATCCACCATCAGGGCACATAGTGCGATGAACAGCAGTGGCATCGCCACGCAACTGAGCAGGAACCAAAGGGGAATGTCCCAGCATTCGATCTCTTCCGGGATCAGATAAGCCGTGCCATACCAGGCAAGAAAATAGAGTAGGGTCAGCAGCAGGCAGAAAGCTGCTTCCCGGCGGGCGAGAGCAAAACGGTTCACCTTGGCCTCCGACAATTTTGAGGGGCGCAAGGATAACAAAAAAGGGCCATGTCGCCATGGCCCTTTTTCAGCAGAGGCTCCTTGCGGAGCAGACTTCCACCGGAAGTCCGGTCTCTATCAGAGATCCTTACAGACCCAACTTCTTGTGCAGATAGTGGGCGTTGGTACTGCCACCGTGCAATATCATCGGGTCTCTATCAGCGATCCTTACAGACCCAACTTCTTGTGCAGGTAGTGGATATTGGTGCCACCGTGCTGGAAGTTTTCGTCTTTCATGATCTCTT
>NZ_JAAKNE010000290.1:0-869 GCF_049170755.1 Aeromonas sp. 604176 | reverse complement strand
GCCATGGAATCCCTGGTGGGGCTGGCCGAAGCCAACAACATCCGCCTCACCCTGTTCCATGGCCGTGGCGGTACCGTTGGCCGTGGCGGTGCGCCTGCCCATCAGGCCATCCTCTCCCAGCCGCCGGGATCCCTGCGCGGCGGTCTGCGTACCACCGAGCAGGGGGAGATGATCCGCTTCAAGTTCGGTCTGCCGAAAGTGGCGATCAAGAGTCTGGAGCTCTACACCAGCGCCGTGCTGGAAGGGAACCTGCTGCCACCGCCCAAGCCGAAAGAGTGCTGGCGCGAGGTGATGGAACAGCTGGCCGCCGACTCCTGCGATCACTACCGAAGCATTGTGCGCGGTCATCCGGACTTCGTCCCTTACTTCCGTGCCGCTACCCCGGAGATGGAGCTCGGCAAGCTGCCGCTCGGCTCCCGTCCTTCCAAGCGCAAGCCCAACGGCGGCGTCGAGAGCCTGCGCGCCATTCCGTGGATCTTCGCCTGGACCCAGAACCGGCTGATGCTGCCGGCCTGGCTCGGTGCCCACAAGGCGCTGCAGCAGGCGATCGACGGCGGCAAGCTGGCGGTGCTGGAAGAGATGAGCGCCCAGTGGCCCTTCTTCCGCACTCGCCTCGAGATGCTGGAGATGGTGTTCCTCAAAGCGGACGTCTGGCTCGCCGAGTACTACGACACCCGTCTGGTGCCGCAGGAGCTGTGGGGCCTTGGCAAACAGCTGCGTCAGGAGCTCGCCGAATCCATCGAGGTGGTGCTGAAACTGAGCCCGCGCGGGGATCTGCTGGAGGATCAGCCGTGGATCAAGGAGTCCATCAAGCTGCGCAACCCCTACACAGACCCGCTCAACGTGCTGCAGGCCGAGCTGCTCAACCG
>NZ_JAAKNE010000289.1:0-884 GCF_049170755.1 Aeromonas sp. 604176 | reverse complement strand
CTGACTCCGGCTTTCGTCATCCACAGTCGGCCCTATCGGGAGACCAGCCAGCTGGTCGAGGTCTTCACCCAGGATAGTGGCCGATTTACTCTGGTGGCTCGCGGTTCTCGCGGGCCACGCTCCCCTCTCAAGGGGCTGCTGCAACCCTTTACCCTGCTTACCATCGCCTGGCGCGGCAAGGGGGATCTCAAGAACCTCACCCAGGTCGAATGCCCGGATCACTCCCTGCGTCTCGGCGGCGATCGCCTCTTCTACGGCCTCTATCTCAACGAGCTGGTTTACTACCTGCTGGAAGCGCACACCCCGTTCCCCGAAGTATTCGATGCCTATGCCCGTGCCATCATGGCGCTGGCCGATGGCGAGACGCCGGAGCTGCCGCTGCGTCGCTTCGAGTTCCTGCTGTTGCAGGCGCTCGGGTATGCTGTGGATTTCGAATACACGGCGGACGACGAGTCGCCCATCGAGCCGAACTTGCTCTATGGCTTCGAGCGTGAATTGGGCTTTGTTGCTTGCGAGCGGGCGCCGGATCCCCGTACCCTGTTTCTCGGTGCCCACCTGCTCGCCTTTGCCGAGGGACGTTTCGATACACCTCCCTTGCTGCAGGCGGCCAAACGTTTCAGCCGATTGGCACTGCAACCCTATCTGGGCAAGCGCCAGCTAAAGAGCCGGGAGCTGTTTTTAAAACGCAAAGCCAGTATGCAAGGCTGACACAGATTACAGACATACGGATATTGGCGCGGTGTGATTCGCTGACCGCGCAGTCAACAGATGAAGCCTTTCAAGGAGTTCTCAATGAGTGAAATCTATCTGGGTGTGAACATCGACCATATCGCCACCCTGCGCAACGCCCGTGGCACCCAGTATCCGGATCCGGTACAGGCCGC
>NZ_JAAKNE010000288.1:0-886 GCF_049170755.1 Aeromonas sp. 604176 | reverse complement strand
TTTTCTCCCGTAAATGCCTTGAATCAGCCTATTTAGACCGTTTCTTCGCCATTTAAGGCGTTATTCCCAGTTTTTAGTGAGATCTCTCCCACTGACGTATCATTTGGTCCGCCCGAAACAGGTTGGCCAGCGTGAATAACATCGCCAGTTGGTTATCGTTTTTCAGCAACCCCTTGTATCTGGCTTTCACGAAGCCGAACTGTCGCTTGATGATGCGAAACGGGTGCTCCACCTTGGCCCGGATGCTGGCTTTCATGTATTCGATGTTGATGGCCGTTTTGTTCTTGCGTGGATGCTGTTTCAAGGTTCTTACCTTGCCGGGGCGCTCGGCGATCAGCCAGTCCACATCCACCTCGGCCAGCTCCTCGCGCTGTGGCGCCCCTTGGTAGCCGGCATCGGCTGAGACAAATTGCTCCTCTCCATGCAGCAGATTACCCAGCTGATTGAGGTCATGCTCGTTGGCCGCGGTGGTGACTAGGCTGTGGGTCAGGCCACTCTTGGCATCGACACCAATGTGGGCCTTCATGCCAAAGTGCCACTGATTGCCTTTCTTGGTCTGATGCATCTGCGGATCGCGTTGCTGCTCTTTGTTCTTGGTCGAGCTGGGTGCCTCAATGATGGTGGCATCGACCAAGGTGCCTTGAGTCATCATGACGCCTGCTTCGGCCAGCCAGCGATTGATGGTCTTGAACAATTGGCGGGCCAGTTGATGCTGCTCCAGCAGGTGGCGGAAATTCATGATGGTGGTGCGGTCCGGCAAGGCGCTATCCAGGGATAACCGGGCAAACAGACGCATGGAGGCGATTTCGTACAGAGCATCTTCCATCGCGCCATCGCTCAGGTTGTACCAATGCTGCATGCAGTGAATGCGTAGCATGGTTTCCAG
>NZ_JAAKNE010000287.1:0-893 GCF_049170755.1 Aeromonas sp. 604176 | reverse complement strand
TATGTCAACAATGGACTTAGACTTGAGGTGAGCGAGTCGCTCGATTAACGCAGGGCTTTCATCTCACCGGCGATGATTTCGGCCAATGGGCCCAGAATCACCTGCAGGTTCTGCTCACCGAGTTTGACCACACCGGCCGCGCCCAGGGCTTTCAGCTTGCGCTCATCGACGATGCTGCGGTCTTTCAGAGTCAGACGCAGACGGGTGATGCAGGCATCGATGGAGACCAGGTTCTCTTGACCACCCAGCACTTCCAGGTATTGCTTGGCCAGCTCGGTACGGTTGGTAGATTGAGCGGCAGCCGGAGCAGTATCTTCGTCATCTTCACGACCCGGGGTTTTCAGGTTCAGCTTGGCAATCACTACGCGGAACACGGTGTAGTAGAGGCCGAAGAAGACCAGACCCTGAGGGATCAGCATGTACCAGTTGGTCGCCAGCGGGTTACGGCTGGAGAGCACCATATCCACCAGACCGGCACTGAAACCGAAACCGGCCATCCACTGCATGGAGGCAGCGATGAACACGGAGATACCGGTCAGTACGGCGTGGATGACATACAGTACCGGCGCCACGAACATGAAGGAGAACTCGAGCGGCTCGGTGACACCGGTGAAGAAGGAGGCAAAGGCAGCTGCGATCATGATGGAGGCAACTTTCTCTTTGTTCTCTTTCTTGGCGGAGTGGTAGATGGCCAGAGCGGCACCCGGCAGACCGAACATCATGATGGGGAAGAAGCCAGCCTGGTACATACCGACTACGCCTTTCACCTGATCCAGGCTCTTGCCAGCGGCCAGAGCGGCATCGATGGTAGCCTGACCACCCAGGAAGTTCGGGATGTCGTTGATACCGGCCACGTTGAACCAGAACACGGAGTTCAGGGCGTGGTGCAGACC
>NZ_JAAKNE010000286.1:0-900 GCF_049170755.1 Aeromonas sp. 604176 | reverse complement strand
CGGGTATCCACCTTGCCGGTGATCATGCCCCACAGCTCCTTGGAAGCCTGCACCTTGCGGATGATCTTGTAGGTCCACTCATGCGGTACATGGCAATCCGGGCAGCTGGCCCGCACGCCGGAGCGGTTGGCGTAGTGGATGGTGTCGCGGTACTCCTCGAACACGTTGTCCTTCATCTCGTGACAGCTGGTGCAGAAGGCCTCGGTGTTGGATGCTTCCATGGCGGTGTTGAAGCCACCCCAGAAAATCACGCCACCAAAGAAGCCCATCAGCAAGATGACCCAGAGAGCCGCCTTCGACGGTGACTTGAAGGTGGTCCACAGACGCTGGATAAAGCCGGGTAATTTCATCTATGGATTCCTCAGTTCAGCGCTTCAACCGGTTTAAAGGTATTTTCCACAAGCGGCTTGGCATCCGCTTGCGGCACATGGCACTGCAGGCAGAAGTAGCGACGCGGCGACACTTCCCCCAGGGTCAGGCCGTCGCGGGTCTCGAAGTGAGTCGGGCTGATCTTGGGAGCCTTCATGGCGCTGGCATTCTTGAAGCTGTGGCAAGCCAGGCACTTGTTGACCTTGGTGTCCACCTCGTAGTTGCGAATGTCGTGGGGGATCAGCGGCGGCTGATGCATGTACTGGCGATCGTAGGGCGCGCCATCCTTGCGGAAGTTTTTCAGGGGCGCGGCGGTGGCATCGGTCACCAGATCGGTGGCGCCACGCTCGGACTTGAGGCCACCGGTACTGTTGGTGATCTCGGGGGCCGCTGCCATCAAGGATCCCGCCATCAGGCAGGCCAGCATTGCTCCAATCAGCTTTTTCATTATTTGTTCTCCGACGTTTTTTCTGCCTTGACGGCAAAACCTACAGTGATTTCAAAAACTTGTTCCGCGCAGACATCGATGCA
>NZ_JAAKNE010000285.1:0-912 GCF_049170755.1 Aeromonas sp. 604176 | reverse complement strand
AAAAAAATATAAGACACAGGTGGAAGTTCCAATGAATAACCCGTCAAAAGGGACCTTTTTAGGTCACCCTAAAGGGCTTTTTTTGCTCTTTAGTACCGAACTGTGGGAGAGATTCTCCTATTACGGCATGCGTGCCGTACTGGTGCTCTATCTGACCGACCTGACTGCCAACGGCGGTCTGGGCTGGAGTCAGGCAGATGCCCTCAAACTCTACGGTATCTATACCGGTCTGGTTTATATCACTCCGCTGATCGGCGGCTGGCTGGCTGACACCTTCCTGGGTCAACGTCGCGCCATCCTGATCGGTGCCGTGCTGATGGCCGCAGGTCAGTTCACTCTGGCACTGCCCCACGCCATGTTCCCGGATATGGTCAACACCATGTTCTACGCGGGCCTCGCGCTGCTGATCGTGGGTAACGGCCTGTTCAAACCGAACATCTCCACCATGGTGGGTGACCTCTATGAAGAGGGCGATCATCGCCGTGATGGTGCTTTCACCATCTTCTACATGGGTATCAACCTAGGTTCCCTGCTGGCAGGTGTGATCTGTGGTGCTGCCGCTACGGCCTACGGCTGGCAAGCTGCTTTCGTCGGCGCCGGTATCGGTATGCTGCTCTCTCTGGTGATCCAGGCCACCATGGCCCAGCGTTTCCTGGGTGACATCGGTCGCGTCACTGCCGCCCAGCGCGCAGCCGCCCTGCGTACTACCGAGCAGAAAGCACCGCTGACCAAGCAGGAAGTGGATCGCATCAAGGTTATTCTGGTACTGGGTCTGTTCACCATCATCTTCTGGGCCGGCTTCGAGCAGGCCGGTGGTCTGATGAACCTCTACACCCAGGAGTATACCGACCGCATGATCGGCAGCTTCGAAGTGCCGACCGCCTGGTTCCAGTCCCTGAACCCCTTCTTCAT
>NZ_JAAKNE010000284.1:0-921 GCF_049170755.1 Aeromonas sp. 604176 | reverse complement strand
GCCGCGATGGAGATGTTCTGGACACCGGCCATGCGGATCTGATCCATGACCTGCACCACCAGACCGGAACGGGATTCATTATCGGCCTGGATCACCACGGCGCTCTCCGGGTTTTCGGCCCGCAGCCGCTCGATGTTGGCGCGCACCGCCCCCACCTCGACCACCCGCTTGTCGACCCAGACCTGACCGTTTTCGCGCACCGCGACCATGATATTGCCCTTCTTCACCGTCTCGGCCGTGCTGGCACTGGGACGGTTGATCTCGACACCGGACTCCTTGACGAAGGAGGTGGTGACGATGAAGAAGATCAGCATGATGAACACTATGTCCAGCATGGGGGTCAAATCGATAGCCGCCTCGTCAGCACCGCTGTCGCTGTAACGTTTTCTCATAGCAGAAACTCCTTGCTTGTTCTGTGCCCCCGGCAGGCCATGCCTCGCCGGGGGTATGCATCCTGCATCAACCGTGTTTCAGGTTGTCTTCCAGCTTTTGCACCGCCAGTTTGGCCTTGTGATCGAGCTGGTTGACAAAAAACAGGCCGGAAAGGGCGGCGATCATGCCCGCCATGGTCGGTACCGTTGCCTTGGAGATCCCCGATGCCATCGCCCGCGGCGAACCGGTGCCTGTGATGGCCAAAGTGTCAAACACCTGCACCATCCCCACCACGGTCCCCAGCAGCCCCATCAACGGGCAGAGAGCGATCAGCACCTTGATGACCGGCATCCCCTTGTCCACCGCCATGGCAACCCGTGAGACCAGCTCGCGGCGGATCTGCTTGGCAGACCAGGAGAGATGATCGGTGCGGGCCAGCCAGGTGGCCTTGGTCTGCTTCACCTGCTTGGGGTAGACCGCCATGAAGTAGAACCAGCGCTCCAGCAGCAGGGCCCACATCATCAGGGTCAGGAAGAACAGGGCGACCAG
>NZ_JAAKNE010000283.1:0-948 GCF_049170755.1 Aeromonas sp. 604176 | reverse complement strand
TAGACCGCCATGAAGTAGAACCAGCGCTCCAGCAGCAGGGCCCACATCATCAGGGTCAGGAAGAACAGGGCGACCAGTACATCGCCCCCCAATCCCAAAAACCGGCGGACCGACTCGACTTCTTCAATCAACCAGAACCACATGGGTGACTCCTTACGCTGCGGCTTTGGAGGCGTGCAGACGTTCCTGATAACGGGCGACGAAACCGGCGCTCTGCTCTTCCAGCACCTGGATCAGACGACGGCTCTGGGTCTGCACAATGGTGTAGAGGAACAGCATGGGCACCGCGACGACCAGACCCTGCATGGTGGTCACCAGCGCCTCCGAGATACCGCCCGCCATCAGCTTGGGATCGCCGGTACCGAACAATGTGATGGCCTGGAAGGTGGCAATCATCCCCACTACGGTACCGAGCAGACCCAGCAGCGGCGCGACCGAGGCGATCAGCTTGATGATGCTGATGCCCTTCTCGAACTTGGGCACGTTGCGCAGGATGATCTCGTCGAGCTTGGACTCCAGATCCTCGATGTTGTCACCGCGATGGCTCTGGTAGGCCCCCAGCATGTCACCAATGGGGTTGCCCTTGATGATCTGATCAGATTTCAGCTGCTTGCGCATGGACGAGCCGATCAGCGACAGGCGGATACCGCAGAAGATGGCCAGCAGGGTACCGAGCACACCGAGCACCATGATGACGTAACCCACTTCACCACCCTGATCGATCCGCTCCTTGAGAGTCGGTGACTGCACCAGCAGAGAGAGGATCACGCCGCGAGACGGGTCGATAAAGATGGGCTTGACCCCGTCA
This sequence comes from Aeromonas sp. 604176, assembly GCF_049170755.1. NCBI lineage: Bacteria > Pseudomonadati > Pseudomonadota > Gammaproteobacteria > Aeromonadales > Aeromonadaceae > Aeromonas > Aeromonas sp. 604176. Next base: position 140 of record NZ_JAAKNE010000283.1, on the reverse strand, counting down.
CCGCCCTGTTCAAACTCGGCGATCGGTTCCAGCACCCCCTTGTCAGGTTGACGGGAAAGCTGCTCGAACTTGCCGGTCTCCGGCACGAAGGTGAGGTACTTGCCTTCGGAGACAGTGTTGAACTCACCGATCTGGGTGAC
>NZ_JAAKNE010000282.1:0-953 GCF_049170755.1 Aeromonas sp. 604176 | reverse complement strand
CGCCTGTTCCTGCCCCGTCAGGTGGATCACGAATACAGCCTGGATCACTACCGCGGCCGCTTCTATGTGCGCTCCAACAAGGACGGCAAGAACTTCGGCCTCTACGAGACCAAAGAGAGCCCGGTGGATCGCTGGAAGGCGGTGATTGCCCCCAATCCGGACGTGCTGCTGGAGAGCTACGCCCTGTTCAAGGATTGGCTGGTACTGGAAGAGCGCAACAAGGGGCTGACCCGACTGCGCCAGATCAACTGGCAGAGCGGTGACGAGAAGGAGATCGCCTTCGACGATCCCGCCTATGTCACCTGGCTCGCCTACAACCCGGAGCCGGATACCAGCGCCCTGCGTTATGGCTACTCCTCCATGACCACCCCCGCCTCCACCTATGAGCTGGACATGGCGAGCGGCAAGCGCACCCTGCTCAAGCAGCAGCCGGTGGCCGGCTTCAAGGCCGACCAGTACGCCAGCGAGCGGCTCTGGGTGACCGCCCGCGACGGCGTATCGGTGCCGGTGTCGCTGGTCTATCGCAAGGACAAGTTCAAGAAAGAGCAGGCCGATGCACCCAAGAATCCGCTGCTGGTCTATGGCTATGGATCCTACGGCGCCAGCATGGATCCCGACTTCAGCAGCTCGCGCCTGAGCCTGCTCGATCGCGGCTTCGTCTACGCCATCGCCCATATCCGGGGTGGCGAGGAGCTGGGCCGTCACTGGTACGAAGATGGCAAGTTGCTGAAAAAGCAGAACACCTTCAATGACTTTATCGATGTCACCAAGGCGCTGGTGGAGCAAGGCTACGGCGCCAGGGATCAGGTCTACGCCATGGGCGGCAGCGCCGGTGGTCTGCTGATGGGGGCCGTCATCAATCAGGCGCCCGAACTCTATCGCGGCGTGGTGGCGCAGGTGCCGTTCGTCGATGTGGTCACCACCATGCTGGACGAGTCCATTCCCCTCACCAC
>NZ_JAAKNE010000281.1:0-966 GCF_049170755.1 Aeromonas sp. 604176 | reverse complement strand
TGGTGGCCCCTGGGGGACTTGAACCCACGACCAATCGATTATGAGTCGACTGCTCTGACCAACTGAGCTAAGGGGCCAAATTGTGCGTTTAGCGGCGTGGATTATAGGGGAAGAGGAAAGGGCAGTCTATAGGCATATCAACCACTTGGCGACTAATTGTCCAGCTTGATTGAGGGTGCAAAGCGGGTCGCAAAGGGAAATGCCAGACAAAACAAAGCCCCGCATGGCGGGGCTTTGGCAGAGCAGTTTGACACAGGGTCAGGACTATTCGTCCAGGAAGCTGCGCAGCACTTCCGAGCGGCTCGGGTGGCGCAGTTTGCGCAGTGCCTTGGCTTCGATCTGACGAATACGCTCACGGGTAACGTCGAACTGCTTGCCCACTTCCTCGAGGGTGTGGTCAGTGTTCATGTCGATACCGAAACGCATCCGCAGTACCTTGGCTTCGCGGGCGGTCAGGCCAGCCAGCACTTCGCGGGTGGCGTTGCGCAGGCTTTCGCTGGTCGCCGCATCCGCTGGCAGAGCCAGGGTGGTATCTTCGATGAAGTCGCCCAAGTGGGAATCTTCATCATCACCGATGGGCGTCTCCATGGAGATAGGCTCTTTGGCGATCTTCAGTACCTTGCGGATCTTGTCTTCCGGCATGCCCATGCGCATGGCCAGCTCTTCCGGATTCGGTTCGCGACCCATCTCCTGCAGCATCTGACGGGAGATACGGTTGAGCTTGTTGATGGTCTCGATCATGTGTACCGGGATACGGATGGTACGGGCCTGATCCGCGATGGAGCGGGTAATGGCCTGACGGATCCACCAGGTTGCATAGGTCGAGAACTTGTAGCCACGACGGTATTCAAACTTGTCTACCGCCTTCATCAGACCGATGTTGCCCTCCTGGATCAGGTCCAGGAACTGCAGACCGCGGTTGGTGTACTTCTTGGCGATAGAGATAACCAGACGCAAGTTGGCCTC
>NZ_JAAKNE010000280.1:0-968 GCF_049170755.1 Aeromonas sp. 604176 | reverse complement strand
GAATCTGAGATTGGTCGCACGACCGATCCCGTCCGCATGTACATGCGGGAAATGGGTACCGTCGAACTGCTGACCCGTGAAGGCGAAATCGACATCGCCAAGCGGATCGAAGACGGTATCAACCAGGTACAAAGCTCCGTAGCCGAGTACCCTGAAGCAATTACTTACCTGCTCGAACAGTACGACAAGTACGAAGCCGAGCAGCTGCGTCTCTCTGACATCATCTCTGGCTTTATTGACCCGAACGAAACTGAAGATATGGCGCCTACCGCCACGCATATCGGTTCCGAACTCGGCGAAGACGATCTGGCCGACGAAGATGAAGAAGACGAAGAAGACGAAGACGAAGATGGCGACAGCTCTGACGACGACGGTGACGGTGGTCCGGATCCGGAAGTCGCTCGCGAGAAGTTTGGCGAACTGCGTGCCCAGTATGAAGTGACCCGTCTCTCCATTCAGAAGAATGGTCGCGCGCACGAAGATACCCAGGCCGCCATCGCCCAGCTGGCCGATGTATTCCGCCAATTCCGCCTGATGCCCAAGCAGTTCGATCGCCTGGTCAACAACATGCGTGAAATGATGGAGCGCGTCCGCGTGCAGGAACGCATCATCATGAAGCTCTGCGTTGAGCAGGCCAAGATGCCGAAGAAAACCTTCGTCGCGGCCTTCACCAACAACGAGTGTGAAACTGCCTGGTTCGAATACCAGAAGCAGGCTGGCAAAGCCTGGTCTCCCCGTCTGGTTGAAATGGACGAAGATATTCAGCGCGCCATCGGCAAGCTGCAGCAGATTGAAGAAGAGACCGGCCTGTCGATTGCCCAGATCAAGGATATCAACCGTCGCATGAGCATCGGTGAGGCCAAGGCCCGCCGCGCGAAGAAAGAGATGGTTGAGGCCAACTTGCGTCTGGTTATCTCTATCGCCAAGAAGTACACCAACCGCGGTCTGCAGTTCCTGGACCTGATCCA
>NZ_JAAKNE010000279.1:0-983 GCF_049170755.1 Aeromonas sp. 604176 | reverse complement strand
CTATCCTGGGTGAAGACCTCGACCAGCTGGCTGGTCTCCCGATAGGGCCGACTGTGGATGACGAAAGCCGGAGTCAGCAATCAGTCGTCGCCATACCCGAGGCTGCGCAGGGCGCGCTCATCATCAGCCCAGCCCGACTTGACCTTGACCCACAGCTCGAGGTGCACCTTGTTCTGGAACAGACGTTCCATATCGAGGCGCGCTTCGGTGCCGATGGTCTTGATCTTCTCGCCCTTGTTACCGATGACCATCTTCTTCTGGCCATCGCGCTCGACCAGAATGAGGCCGTGGATGTGGTAGAGACCGTTCTCTTCCACCTTGAAGCGCTCGATCTCCACCGTCACCGAGTAGGGCAGCTCCTCACCGGTGAAGCGCATCAGCTTCTCGCGGATGATTTCGGAGGCCATAAAGCGGGAGGACCGGTCGGTCACGTAATCTTCCGGGAAGAAGTGGACGTTTTCCGGCAGCAGATCCTTGGCCCACTCGCGGATCTTCTCCACGTTGGTGCCCTTTTCGGCACTGATGGGCAGAATATGGGCGAAGTTCATCTGTTGTCCCAGCCACTCGAGGTGGGGCAGCAGATCTTCTTTCTCCTTGACGTTGTCGATCTTGTTGACCGCCAGCACCACAGGGCACTTGAGATTGCGCAACTTGCCCAACACCATCTCGTCGTCTTTGGTCCAGTGGGTACCGTCGACCATGAACACCACCATGGCCACATCACCCAGCGAACTGGTGGCGGCACGGTTCATCAGGCGGTTGATGGCCCGTTTCTCTTCAATGTGCAGACCCGGGGTATCTACATAGATGGTCTGGTAGTTATCCTCGGTGTCGATCCCCAAAATCCGGTGACGGGTGGTCTGGGGCTTCTTCGAGGTGATGCTGACCTTCTGGCCAAGCAGCTTGTTGAGCAGGGTGGACTTGCCCACGTTGGGGCGGCCCACGATGGCGACAAAGCCGCAATAGGTGGTATCTGTCATGAC
>NZ_JAAKNE010000278.1:0-1032 GCF_049170755.1 Aeromonas sp. 604176 | reverse complement strand
TCGAGGCAGTCGTGCCAGGTGTCGAGGGCATCGAACAGCCCCTCCTTGTCTTCCTGCATGTCCTTGTTGTAGGCCAGCGGCAGCGCCTTGAGGCTCATCAGCATGCCCATCTGGGCGCCGACCACCCGGCCGGTCTTGCCACGGATCAGCTCCAGCGCATCCGGGTTCTTCTTCTGCGGCATCAGCGACGAGCCGGAAGTGACCGCATCGGAGAGCTCGACAAAGCCCGCCTCGCCGGTGTTGTAGAAGATAAGGTCTTCGGCAAAGCGCGACAGGTGGGTCATGGAGAGGGACGCCACGTGCATCAGCTCCACTACGTGATCCCGATCGGAGACCGAATCCAGACTGTTGCGGGTGGCGCCACCAAAGCCCATGTCGAGCGCCAGCGCTTCGCGGTCGATGGCATAGGCAGTGCCCGCCAGCGCGCCGCAGCCGAGCGGGCTGGTGTCGAGCCGCTTGAGGGCATCCTGTAGCCGGGAGTAGTCCCGCTCCAGCATCTCCACATAGGCCAGCGCCCAGTGAGCGAAGGTGACCGGTTGGGCCCGCTGCAGGTGGGTGTAACCGGGCAGCACCGCGGCCTGATTGGCACGGGCGGAGGCGACCAGTCCCTGCTGCAGGGCGGTGATGGAGCCGAGCAGCAGCTCGCCCTGCGCCTTGCACCAGAGTTTCAAGTCGGTGGCGACCTGATCGTTGCGCGAGCGGCCGGTGTGCAGTTTCTTGCCAAGATCGCCGACGGCGGCAATCAGTTGGCTCTCGACCCAGGAGTGGATATCTTCGGCGTCCGAACTCAGGATCTGCTGGGGATCCTGCTGCACCGAGGCGAGCAGCACCTCCATCGCCTGTTGCAGTTTGCCCTGCTCATCGGCGGTCAATACGCCCACTTTCACCAGCGCTTTGGCCCAGGCCATGGAGCCCTGAATATCCTGCTCCGCCAAGCGGTAATCGAACCGCAGCGAATCGTTGAACTGTTTGAACCGGCTATCGGCTCCCTGACTGAAGCGTCCACCCCAAAGTGCCATACTGCTCTCCTTG
>NZ_JAAKNE010000277.1:0-1039 GCF_049170755.1 Aeromonas sp. 604176 | reverse complement strand
GCCAGCTCGCGCTGGGAGAGGGCCGCCTTGGTGCGAACCGCCTTGAGACGGTGACCGATATCCATCGATAGACACTCCTTGACTGTTTACTATTATTAAATTTGTGTTAAATATCTTATACCACCCTGTAGAGTAATCTAGCTAGGGGTGGCATCAGACAGGGCGATAATGAGCCCTTTTTTATGGATTCAGGTGTTTAATTTAATAGGCAATGGCCAATAGTTGCTAAACACCTTAAGGATGAGGTGACCATGAAACCGATCAGCGACATCAATACCCCCTCCGACATGTCCGCCTTCTGGATGCCGTTCACCGCCAACCAGCAGTTCAAGGCGGCGCCGCGCATCCTGAAGTCGGCGGAGGGGATGTATTATCACTCAGAGGATGGCCGCAAGATACTGGATGGCACTGCCGGACTCTGGTGTTGCAACGCGGGCCATGGTCGGCGCGAGATTGCCGAGGCGGTCTCCCAGCAGATTTCCCACCTCGATTTCGCCCCCACTTTCCAGATGGGCCACCCGTTGCCGTTCGAGCTGGCCAACCGGTTGGTGGAGATCGCTCCCCAGGGCTTTGGCCATGTCTTCTATACCAACTCCGGCTCAGAGTCGGTCGATACCGCGCTCAAAATCGCACTGGCCTGGCAGCGGGCTCGCGGTCAGGGCACCCGCACACGGCTGATTGGTCGCGAGCGGGGTTATCACGGGGTTGGCTTTGGCGGCATCTCGGTGGGGGGCATTCCTGGCAATCGCAAGTGGTTTGGCTCCCTGCTGACCGGGGTGGATCATTTGCCCCATACCCTCAACATCGCCAAAAATGCCTTCACCAAAGGGTTGCCTGAGGAGGATGTGGCGCTGGCCGACGAGCTGGAAAAGATCGTCTTTCTGCACGATGCCAGCAATATCGCGGCGGTGATCGTCGAGCCCATCGCTGGCAGTACCGGCGTGCTTATGCCGCCCAAAGGCTATCTCAAGCGGCTGCGGGAGATCTGTACCAAACACGGCATCCTGCTGATTTTTGACGAGGTGATCACCGGTTTCGG
>NZ_JAAKNE010000276.1:0-1041 GCF_049170755.1 Aeromonas sp. 604176 | reverse complement strand
ATCGACGCCTTCGTGATGGACCGCGTCTCCACCGCCCAGCTGATCAAGGAATCCAAGCTGCCGCTGCAACAGGCTGGTGCACCGTTCGAAACCATCGAGAACGCCCTGCCCTTCCTGAAGACCCCGGAAAAGCAGGCCGTGCTGAAAAAGGTTGACGATGCCCTCACCGCCATGCGCAAAGACGGCACCCTGACCAAAATCTCCGAAAAATGGTTCGCAGCGGACATCACCAGCAAATAAATGATGGAATTTGACCTCGAGTACACGCTAGGGCTGTTTCCCATCCTGCTCAAATACCTGGGCACCACGATGGAAATGGCCCTGTGGGGATTCGTATTGGCACTCGTACTGTCGCTGATCCTGGCGATAGTACGGGTGTTTCGCGTTCCCGCACTTCACTGGCTGGCGATGCTGTATATCTCGTTCTTCCGGGGTACACCGCTGCTCGTCCAGCTGTTCCTGCTCTATTACGGGCTGCCGCAGCTCTTCCCCATCTTCGTGGGGATGGATGCCTTTACCGCCGCCATCATCGGCCTGACCCTGCACTTTGCCGCCTACATGGCCGAGTCGATCCGGGCAGCCATTCTCGGCATCCACAAGAGCCAGATGGAAGCCGCCCTCAGCATCGGCATGAGCCGGCTGCAGGCGATGCAGCGGATCATCCTGCCCCAGGCTGCCCGCATCGCGACACCATCGCTGATGAACTACTTCATCGACATGATCAAGAGCACCTCCCTGGCGTTTACCCTGGGAGTGGCGGAGATCATGGGCAAGGCCCAGATGGAAGCGGCCTCCTCCTTCAAGTTCTTCGAGAGCTTCATGGCGGTGGCGCTGATCTACTGGGTGGTGGTCATCTTCTTCACCCGCTTGCAGCATCTGCTGGAAGTGCGGCTGAACCGTGCTTATTAAAGGAGGCCTGTCATGATCAACCTAACGGGTCTCTCCAAGGCCTATGACGGAAATCAGGTGCTCAACGGCATCGATCTTGAGGTAAAGAAGGGGGAGATTGTCGTCATCATCGGTCCTTCCGGTACCGGCAAG
>NZ_JAAKNE010000275.1:0-1042 GCF_049170755.1 Aeromonas sp. 604176 | reverse complement strand
TGGGGGAGACGGTGCTGCTGATCCTGCGCGGCATCAACCACAACAAGGATCACAGGCCTGAAGAGATGGTGGCCCTGCGGATCTTCATCACGCCGGATCTCATCATCAGCAGCCGACGTCGTCCGCTGCTCTCCGAGAAAGATGTGTTCGAGCAGCTGTCGCTGGGGGGCGGTGCCGACACACCCGCCGACTGGCTGGTGGAGATATGCGACGCCCTGACCGACCGGGCCGGGGAGTTCGTCGAGGAGCTGCACGACCAGATCCTGGATCTGGAGGAGATGGTGCTGATGCGCGACCTGCCCGCCAACGGTCGGCTTGCGCGCATCCGCAAGCAGCTCATCATGATCCGTCGCTACCTCTCCCCCCAGCGGGATCTGGTGGCGCGCCTGGCCAACGAGAAGATCAGCTGGCTGGACGAAGATGACAGGCGACGCCTGCTCGACATCGCCGACCGCTTGCGGCGCTGGCTCGACGATCTGGATGCCGGGGTGGCGCGCACCGCCGTGCTGGCGGACGAGATCAACAACCTGATGGCGGAGGCGACCAACCGCCGCGCCTACCAGATGTCGGTGATGGCGCTGCTGTTCCTGCCCGCCAGCTTCCTGACCGGCCTGTTCGGCATCAACCTGGGGGGGATCCCCGGGGCCGAGAGTCCGACCGCCTTCTGGGTGTTCTGTGGCTTCCTGCTGGTGCTGGCGACCGGACTGGCGGTCTGGCTCAAGCACAGGCGCTGGTGGTAAGGAGTGAACATGACGACATGGGAATCTTTTGGCGTGACCCTGCTGCTGTTGCTGGGGCACACCCTGGTGCGCGGCCTCATTCACAAGAGCCTGATGGCCCTTGGCCAGAGCCGGCAGGTGAGCGAGAACCGGGTACTCTACGTGGAGCACGTATTCCACTTCCTGCTGGGCTGCGCCACCCTGCTGATCCTGGCCGGGGTCTGGGGGCTCGACTTCTCCCGGCTGGTGGTGCTCGCCTCCTCCTTCTTCGCGGTACTGGGGGTCGCCATGGTGGCCCAGTGGTCGATCCTCTCCAACATCAC
>NZ_JAAKNE010000273.1:0-1057 GCF_049170755.1 Aeromonas sp. 604176 | reverse complement strand
ACCAGTACCCCCAGACCACCGGCAAAGCCGATGCCGATGCTGCCTATCCGGGCCCCCAGATAGATAGCGGCGAGCACGACAAGTAACTCGATTCCAATCATAGCGATAACTCCATTTTTTAGTTTTTGGTTTTTATTTGGCAAAAAGCCAATTCCCGATCGGGCTGGGGATAAAGACCAATCGGGAACTGACTTTATGGGCCGGGAAGATCCCGGCCCACACTCGCTTATACGGCAGCTTCGCGGGTGAAACGCTTGGCTTTGTATTGCGGGTTCATCAGGTTCTCGATGGAGAGAATTTCGTCCAGCTGCTCGGCGCTCAGCAGACCGCGCTCAAGAACGACTTCACGGACGTTCTTGCCGGTCTGGGCACAGATCTTGCCGACGATATCCCCTTCGTGGTGGCCGATGAAGGGGTTCAGGTAGGTCACGATACCGATGGAGTTCAGCACGTGATTCATGCAGATTTCCGGGTTGGCGGTGATACCTTCCACGCACTTCTCGCGCAGGGAAATACAGGCTTTTTCCATCAGGCTCAGGGATTCGAACATCGCCTGACCAATCACCGGCTCCATGACGTTCAGCTGCAGCTGACCGGCTTCGGCGGCGAAGGTGATGGTGATGTCGTTACCGAATACCTTGAAGCAGGATTGGTTGACCACTTCCGGGATAACCGGGTTGACCTTGGCCGGCATGATGGAGGAACCGGCCTGCATTTCCGGCAGGTTGATCTCTTTCAGTGCAGTGCGCGGGCCGGAGGAAAGCAGACGCAGGTCGTTACAGATCTTGGACAGCTTCATGGCCAGACGCTTGATGGCGCCGTGCAGCATGACGTAGGCGCCACAGTCGGAGGTCGCTTCGATCAGGTCTTCTGCCGGCACATAGGCACGACCGGTGATCTCGGCCAGACGCTTGATAGCCAGTGCAGAGTACTCGGGCGGAGTGTTCAGACCGGTACCGATGGCGGTCGCCCCCAGGTTCACTTCCAGCAGCAGCTCCTGGCAACGCTTGATGGATTTGATCTCTTCGCGCAGGGTGACGGCGAAGGCGTGGAACTC
>NZ_JAAKNE010000272.1:0-1062 GCF_049170755.1 Aeromonas sp. 604176 | reverse complement strand
AGTCAGCTTGCCAACGATCGCGTCGTTGTAGTCGGCCTTGGCATTGATTTCAGCCATCAGCTCGGCATGCTGGGTATTGGCGTAAGAGAGCAGAGCGGCTTCGAAGTCGACGATCTTGCTCAGTTCGACATCGGCGAGATAACCCTTCTCGGCGGCGAACAGCACCAGGGATTGCTGGGCCACGCTCATCGGAGAGTACTGCTTCTGCTTCATCAGCTCGGTGACTTTCTGACCGTGATCCAGCTGCTTGCGAGTGGCATCGTCCAGGTCGGAAGAGAACTGGGCAAATGCCGCCAGTTCGCGGTACTGGGCCAGCGCGGTACGGATACCACCGGACAGCTTCTTGACGATCTTGGTCTGAGCAGCACCGCCCACACGGGATACGGAGATACCCGGGTCAACCGCCGGACGAATACCGGAGTTGAACAGCTGGGAGGTCAGGAAGATCTGGCCGTCGGTGATGGAGATCACGTTGGTCGGAACGAACGCGGAGACGTCACCGGCCTGGGTTTCGATGATCGGCAGGGCGGTCAGGGAACCGGTCTGGCCTTTCACGGCACCGTTGGTGAACTTCTCTACGTACTCGGCGTTGACGCGAGCAGCACGCTCCAGCAGACGGGAGTGCAGATAGAAGACGTCACCCGGGTAAGCTTCACGTCCAGGCGGACGGCGCAGCAGCAGGGAGATCTGGCGATAGGCAACGGCCTGCTTGGACAGGTCATCATAGATGATCAGTGCGTCTTCGCCGCGGTCACGGAAGTACTCGCCCATGGAGCAACCGGCGTAGGGAGCCAGGTACTGCAGAGCAGCCGCTTCGGAGGCAGAAGCCACGACCACGATGGTGTTGGCCAGGGCACCGTGCTCTTCCAGCTTGCGCACCACGTTGGCGATGGTGGAGGCCTTCTGGCCGATCGCAACGTAGACGCACTTAATGCCGGAATCTTTCTGGTTGATGATGGTGTCGATGGCGATGGCGGTCTTACCAACCTGGCGGTCACCGATGATCAGCTCACGCTGGCCACGACCGATAGGGATCATGGCATCGATGGCTTTCAGACCGGT
>NZ_JAAKNE010000271.1:0-1062 GCF_049170755.1 Aeromonas sp. 604176 | reverse complement strand
AGTCAGCTTGCCAACGATCGCGTCGTTGTAGTCAGCCTTGGCATTGATTTCAGCCATCAGCTCGGCATGCTGGGTATCGGCGAAAGAGAGCAGAGCGGCTTCGAAATCGAGGATCTTGTTCAGCTCGACATCGGAGAGATAGCCTTTTTCCGCGGCGAACAGCACCAGAGACTGGTGAGCAACGCTCATCGGAGAGTACTGCTTCTGCTTCATCAGCTCGGTCACTTTCTGACCGTGGTCCAGCTGCTTGCGAGTCGCATCGTCCAGGTCGGAAGAGAACTGGGCAAACGCAGCAAGTTCGCGGTACTGAGCCAGCGCGGTACGGATACCACCGGACAGCTTCTTGACGATCTTGGTCTGGGCGGCACCACCCACACGGGATACGGAGATACCCGGATCAACCGCAGGACGAATACCGGCGTTGAAAGACTGGGAAGTCAGGAAGATCTGACCATCGGTGATGGAGATCACGTTGGTCGGAACGAACGCGGATACGTCACCAGCCTGGGTTTCGATGATCGGCAGCGCGGTCAGAGAACCGGTTTTGCCCTTCACTTCACCCTTGGTGAACTTCTCTACGTACTCGGCGTTGACGCGAGCAGCACGCTCCAGCAGACGGGAGTGCAGATAGAATACGTCGCCCGGGAATGCTTCACGTCCTGGCGGACGGCGCAGCAGCAGGGAGATCTGACGATATGCAACGGCCTGCTTGGACAGGTCATCATAAATGATCAGGGCATCTTCACCGCGGTCACGGAAGTACTCACCCATGGAGCAACCGGAGTACGGAGCCAGATACTGCAGGGCAGCAGCTTCGGAAGCAGAGGCAACCACTACTATGGTGTTGGCCAGAGCACCGTGCTCTTCCAGCTTGCGCACCACGTTGGCGATGGTGGAGGCCTTCTGGCCAATCGCAACGTAGACACACTTAATGCCGGAGTCTTTCTGGTTGATTATGGTGTCGATCGCGATGGCAGTTTTACCTACCTGGCGGTCACCGATGATCAGCTCACGCTGGCCACGACCGATAGGGATCATGGCATCGATGGCTTTCAGACCGGT
>NZ_JAAKNE010000270.1:0-1071 GCF_049170755.1 Aeromonas sp. 604176 | reverse complement strand
CTGGCTCTGATTGGTCTGGTGATGATTCAGCAAGGTAAAGGGGCTGATATGGGCGCCTCCTTCGGCGCAGGGGCATCGAACACTGTATTCGGCTCCAGTGGTTCAGGCAGCTTCCTGACCCGAACAACAGCAATTTTGGCTACTCTGTTTTTCGTAATCAGCCTGGTGCTCGGCTCTATGTCCAGCAACAAGGTAAAACAGGGCAGTGAATGGGAAAATCTGCAACAAACCCAACAGGTTGAGCAGACCAAAGCGCCAGTGAAGAAAGATACTGACGTTCCCGAATAAGAGTTTTGCCGTGGTGGTGGAATTGGTAGACACGCTATCTTGAGGGGGTAGTGCTCTAGGGTGTGCGGGTTCGAGTCCCGCCCACGGCACCAATTAAGCAGTGACCCGGGTAACCGGGATGTTATAGCCAAGTCACTCTTGTATAGAAAGAATGAAGTGGCTATAATCTCGCACGATTTCGGACGCGGGGTGGAGCAGCATGGTAGCTCGTCGGGCTCATAACCCGAAGGTCGTCGGTTCAAATCCGGCCCCCGCAACCAAATTTCACGCATTTCCTACGCTCAGGAAGGCGGTCGCTGCGAGGCGACAATCAGGGTAAAGCGCCAAGCCCCGATTTGACATCGGGGCTTTTTGTTATGTGCGATTTACTCTGAATCGATCTCTATCTGGGCTTTATGCCCTTTTTTTGTTTTTCGGAGGGTGACTTTGGCTACGTTGGAACAACGTTTGACCGATCTGCTCGAGGCTCCGGTCGTTGCCTTGGGTTTTGAACTTTGGGGTATTGAGTTTATCCGCGCGGGTAAACACTCCACCTTGCGCGTCTATATCGACGGCGAGCAGGGCGTGACCGTTGAGAACTGTGCTGAGGTCAGCCATCAGGTTGGCGCCATTATGGACGTAGAAGATCCTATCACCGAGGAGTATTACCTCGAGGTATCTTCCCCGGGTCTGGATCGCCCCCTGTTCAAGGTTGCCCAGTTCGAAAAATACGTTGGCCAAGAGGCGGCGGTAACGCTTCGGATGGCAACAAACAACCGCCGCAAGTTCAAAGGCGTAATCAAA
>NZ_JAAKNE010000269.1:0-1072 GCF_049170755.1 Aeromonas sp. 604176 | reverse complement strand
GTGAGGTACCTCTGAAATTGGCAAATCCGGCTTGCAAACACGGGGTATCTCGGCTGAAATAGGCGATGCCAGCAGGGTGCTGGCATTGACTAATGCCCGGTGAATCCGGGTGTTGGCGGTCAAATGGAATTGATTGGGAAGTCGGGTCTGCGTAGTCGGCCTTTCTCAAGTCTTCATGGAACCAAGTCCGCACTTTTGTAAGAAAGTGACAGGGCTCTTGCCTTATTTGCAGCCGTATTGCCTGTGCATTTGCGCTGCAATTCCATATCCCGTTGCTCCGGGAACGTCTCTGCCGACCCTTGGTGTTCGGTGAAGCCGATCGCGGGTGATGGGGCTTAACAAGACTTTGGAGACATAGCATGACTGATCTGAAAGTGGCCGCCCAACGCGCCCTGAACCTGATGGACCTGACCACCCTGAACGATGACGACACCGATCAGAAGGTGATCGACCTGTGCCACAAGGCCAAGTCTCCGGCCGGCCTGACCGCCGCCGTCTGCATCTACCCCCGTTTCATCCCCATCGCGCGCAAGACCCTGCGTGACATCGGCGCCGCCGACGTGCGCATCGCGACCGTGACCAACTTCCCCCACGGCAACGACGACATCGAGATCGCCGTGGCCGAGACCCGTGCCGCCGTGGCCTACGGTGCCGACGAGGTGGACGTGGTCTTCCCGTACCGCGCCTTCATGGCCGGCAATGAACAGGTTGGCTTCGATCTGGTCAAAGCCTGTAAGGAAGCCTGCGGCGCCAAGGTACTGCTGAAAGTGATCATCGAGACCGGCGAGTTGAAGGAAGAGGCGCTGATCCGTCGCGCCTCCGAGATCTCCATCGACGCCGGTGCCGATTTCATCAAGACCTCCACCGGCAAGGTGCCGGTGAACGCGACCCCTGAAGCGGCCCGCATCATGATGGAAGTGATCAAGGCCAAGAATCCGAAAGTCGGCTTCAAGCCGGCCGGTGGCGTGAAAGACGCCGCCGTGGCGGGTCAGTATCTGGCCATGGCCGAAGAGATCCTCGGCAACGACTGGGTATCCGCCCGTACCTTCCGCTTTGGTGCATCCAGCCTGCT
>NZ_JAAKNE010000268.1:0-1076 GCF_049170755.1 Aeromonas sp. 604176 | reverse complement strand
AGTGCGCAGGTGGCGTAGCGACCGTCGGTCATGACGATACCGGCCGGGCCGTCCCACGGCTCCATGTGCATGGAGTTGAAGTCGTAGAAGGCGCGCAGGTCATCATCCATGTTCGGGTGCTTTTGCCATGCAGGCGGGATCAACAGGCGCATGGCGCGGAACAGGTCCATACCACCGGCGAGGAAGAGATCCAGCATATTGTCGAGGCTGGAGGAGTCAGAGCCGGTGGTGTTGACGAAGGGGGCCGCTTCCTGCAAATCGGGAATGAGCGGCGTCGCAAACTTGTAGCTGCGCGCCTTGGCCCACTGGCGGTTGCCGGCGATAGTATTGATCTCGCCGTTGTGGGCCAGATAGCGAAACGGCTGGGCCAGCGGCCAGCGCGGGCTGGTGTTGGTGGAGAAACGCTGGTGGAAAACGCAGATGGCCGCCTGCATACGGATGTCGGCGAGATCCAGATAGAAGCGCGGCAAGTCCACCGGCATGCACAGCCCTTTATAGACGGTGACCAGGTTGGAGAGGCTGACCACATAGAAGTAGTCGTCGTTGACGCGCTTTTCGATGCGGCGACGCACGATATAGAGGCGGCGTTCGAGATCCTTGTCGACCCAGCCGGGCGGGGCGTTGACAAAGACCTGTTCAATGCTGGGCAGGGAGGCTTTGGCGATGGTACCGAGTACGTTGGTATCGACGGGCACCTTGCGCCAGCCGACCAGACTCAGGGTCTCTTTTTCCAGCTCTTCGTCGATGATGTCTCGGGTCTGCTGGGCCAATACGGGGTCGGGGTTGAGAAACAGCATGCCGACCGCATAGTTGCGGCCAAGGTGCCATCCCTTCTCCTCGGCGACAGCTCTGAAGAAGCTGTCCGGTTTTTGCAGCAGCAGACCGCAACCATCGCCGGTCTTGCCATCGGCGGAGATCCCGCCGCGGTGCTGCATGCGAGCCAATGCTGACATCGCGAGACGGACAAGCTTGTGGCTGGCTTCCCCTTCCATGTGGGCCAACAGGCCGAAGCCACAGTTATCCCTCTCCAGCTTTGGATCATATAGTGACATTGCATTTCTCCCTTGCTCGGCCTT
>NZ_JAAKNE010000267.1:0-1077 GCF_049170755.1 Aeromonas sp. 604176 | reverse complement strand
CATCCAGCTCCGCCATCGTCGCCATCCTTCCCACACGCTCGGCGCATACCAGATGCCCTTCAACGCCTCTTTCAGCACGTACACCATCGCCAGCGGTTGATTCGCCGCCAACAGCTCCTGCAACTTCACATCCTGTTTTTCACTCAGCTTCGCCCGATTACGTAGCAGCAACCAACGCGCACTTTTGACCACTTTTCGCGCCGGTTTATCGCTTTTCAGTGCATTCGCCTGCTCCACTCGCACCCGGTCCACCACCTCTCGGCCATAGCGAGCCACCACGTGGAACAGGTCGTAGACCACCTCCGCCTGCGGGCAGTGTTGCTTCACCTCCAGGTCGAACGCCGTGTTCATGTCCATCGCCACCGCCTCAATCTGCTGGCATCGCTCGCCGAGCTGCTCGAAGAAGGGACGGATAGCGGCCCGGCTGTTGCCGTGCCCCACCCACAGGACGCGGGTTCGCTCGGCATCCATGATCACGGTGGCATAGCGGTGTCCCTTGTGCAGGGCAAACTCATCCATCACCAGCCGCCGCACCTCCCCAAGTTCGATGGTGCCCACACTGGTCTGCAAACGGCGCTTGTCGATCTCCTTGATGGTGTGCCAACCGACCCCGGTGAGCTGGCTGACATGGCGGATGGGGAGGTACTGAACGAGCGCTTCAATCCAGCACTGCATGCGCCGGGTGAGGCGGGAGCCAGAGGGGAGCCAGTCGATATGTTCACTGACGCGACCACAGCGCAGACAGTCGACGCGGCGAACAGGCAGTTGTAACCAGACTTGTCGGTCAAATAGGTCTCGCTCACGCACCCGGCGGATACGTTGGTCGTGGATCAATGGCGTGGGTTGCAGGCATCGGCGACAACGGGGCAAGAAGTCGGCGCGAGGCTCAAGGGTAAACAGGGTGTGATGGTTGGCAGAAAGCGCTTGGGCGATGACGGTATAACCTGGCCAGAAGGAGGCAATATCAATATGATGCACGGCGACAGCAGGGTGATGGTGGTGGTGTGTTTGGCGACAACCAGTTTACCAGCACCCTGTCTGTCAACTTCCACTTTCCCAGGATCCCGCGAAGAACCT
>NZ_JAAKNE010000266.1:0-1084 GCF_049170755.1 Aeromonas sp. 604176 | reverse complement strand
GATGGCAGCTGGGCCCGCTACAAGCTGATGCTGGCAGACGGGGTGGAGACCAGCAACGACTGGACCGCCAGCGATTCGAGCCTCAATACCCGTCAGGTGTTTGCCGAGATCGGCAATCTGGCGAGCTTCGACGGCCCCTTCAAGAATGCGGTGCTGTGGGCGGGCAAGCGCTTTGATCGCGACAACTTTGACATCCACTGGCTCGATTCCGACGTGGTGTTCCTGGCCGGTACCGGCGGCGGTGTCTACGACGTGCAGCTGGCCGATAGCTGGAAGGCCAACTTCTCTCTCTATGGCCGCGATTACGGCGACATCAGCGCCAGCGGTCTTTCCGATATCGAGAGCTACATCCTCACCATGAACAACCGCGTCGGTAACTGGCAGTGGATGGTGAACGGTCTCTCGGCAAAGGACAATGACGCCCGCATCAATGACAAGGGGGCGGGCAGCGAGGCGGCGGACAAGGGGGCACACACCCTGCTGGCCTACCACGGCGAGAGCTTCTTTGGCCTCAACCCCGGTTTTGCCAAGGCGGCGGTGCTGTACGGTCATGGGCTGGGGGCCGAGGTCAAGGGGCTGGGCTCTGACAGCGAGCTGTTGCCGGACGCCGATTCGGTGCGGGTCGCCGTGTTTGGCGCTACCGATCTTAATCCGCGCTGGCGTTTTGCCCCGGCCCTGCTGGCCGAGCAGAGTCAGGATCGCTACGTGAAAGGGGACGAGTACCGCTGGCTCACCTTCAATACCCGGGTGGCGCAGGTGCTGAGCCAGAACGTCGAGCTGGTCTACGAGGTGGCCTGGCAGTACATGGATCTCGATCCCAAGGGCTACAAGGGACGCCAGGCGGTGAACGGCAATTTCACCAAGCTCACCTTCGCCCCCACCTTCAAGGCGCAGACCGCCGGTTTCTTCGAGCGGCCTGAGCTTAGGGTCTTCGCCACCTGGATGGACTGGTCCTCCGAGCTCGACAACTACGCCAGCGACGATGCCATGGGTCAGAGCAACTTCACCGCCGGTGGCGAGTGGAACTTTGGCGTACAGATGGAAACCTGGTTCTAGTTCGTTATCCCGATCACAAAAATGGCAG
>NZ_JAAKNE010000265.1:0-1084 GCF_049170755.1 Aeromonas sp. 604176 | reverse complement strand
TATGTTCCTTGCCTCCGAGGTCTGGCTGCACCTGGGCGGAGGCTGAATTAATCCGTAAGGAGCTAAAATGCGTCATTACGAAATCGTCTTCATGGTTCATCCGGACCAGAGCGAGCAAGTTCCCGGCATGATCGAGCGTTACACCGGCGCCATCACCACCTCCGGTGGTACCATTCATCGCCTGGAAGATTGGGGCCGTCGTCAGCTGGCTTACCCGATCGACAAACTGCACAAAGCCCACTACGTTCTGATGAACGTAGAAGCAGAGCAAGCCGTTATCGATGAGCTGGAAACCAACTTCCGCTTCAACGATGCCGTTATCCGCAACATGATCATGCGCACCAAGCACGCCGTGACTGAAGTTTCTCCGATGGCCAAGGCCAAAGAAGAGCGCTTCACCCGTCGTGACGACGAGCGCCGCGAAGAAGCTACTGAAGCTGCTTCCGAAGAGTAATTCTGGATCACTGACTAGAGGATAAAGGCCATGGCACGTTATTTCCGTCGTCGTAAGTTCTGCCGCTTCACCGCCGAGAACGTTACCGAGATCGACTACAAAGATATCGTTACTCTGAAAAACTACATCACTGAATCTGGCAAGATCGTACCGAGCCGTATCACCGGTACCCGCGCCAAGTATCAGCGTCAGCTGGCACGCGCCATCAAGCGTGCTCGTTACCTGGCTCTGCTGCCGTACACCGATCTGCACAACAAGTAAGAATCGGCCCGGCACTTAAGCCTAACTCAACGAAATTTATAGAGGAAAGGTAATGCAAGTTATCCTGCTCGACAAAATCGCCAAACTGGGCGGTCTGGGTGACCAAGTTTCCGTGAAATCTGGTTATGCCCGTAACTACCTGATCCCGCAAGGCAAAGCTGTTATGGCCACCAAGGCCAACATCGAAGCTTTCGGTGCTCGTCGCGCTGAGCTGGAAGCCAAACTGGCTGCCAACAAAGCTGCTGCTGAAGAGCGTGCTGCCAAGCTGGCCGAACTGGCTACCGTGGTTATCGCTTCCAAGTCTGGCGACGAAGGCAAGCTGTTCGGTTCCATCGGTACCCGTGACGTGGCTGAAGCCATCACTGCTGC
>NZ_JAAKNE010000264.1:0-1085 GCF_049170755.1 Aeromonas sp. 604176 | reverse complement strand
CGCGAATTCAACTTCGAAGTGCGACACTCGCCTATGCCGCCTGACGGTACTCTTCGAATACCTTGACAGGCTGCCTGAATCCGAGACATTTCCGAGGTCGTAGGTTGAGCCACTGCTCCGCTCTCCTGACATCCTCGTCCGTGACCTCTCTCAGGTCTGTTCCCTTTGGGATAAACTGCCTCAACAGCCCATTGCTGTTCTCGTTCAGACCGCGCTCCCACGAAGAGTAAGGGTGCGCAAAGTAAGTCTCGGCACCCAGCGCTTCCTCTATCGCCTTGTGTTCGGCAAACTCGCCGCCGTTGTCAAAGGTGATGGTATGCACCTGCTCGATGTAGGGCGTTAACATCTCGATTATCGCATCCCGCACCACCCCAGCCTGTTTGCTCGCGACCCGCTTGACCAGATAGAGCCGGCTCTTGCGCTCCACCAGGGTGACCAGTGCACCTGTGCCTTGCTTGCCCAGCACCGTGTCCGCCTCCCAATCACCGAGCCGCTCCCGGCTATCGACGATAGCCGGCCGTTCATCAATAGAGCGGGCTTCCTTGATGGGAGAACGCAGGCTGCTCGCCCCCTTGCGGTAGCGCTTGTGGCCCTGGCGCAGATGGCGGTACAACTGGCCACCCCGGGCTTTGTCGGCGGCCACATGGCGGTATATCCACTCGTGACTCACCATGAGGCCTATCTGCTTGCCCACCGCGCTTATCTGCTCCGGGCTCCACCACCAGGCGAGTGTCAGCTCGACAAACTGGATGACATCGGCAGATAGCCGAGATTTGGCCGCACTGGCCCGTCGGTGGGTGGCGTGCTGATGCGCATTGTCTGGCTGGTAGCCCTGCGGCCCGGCGTTACGACGCAGCTCCCGGTAGAGGGTGGAGCGATGAACGCCAATGGCGCGTGCGGTGGCAAGGATGGACATCCCCTGTGCGCGAAGCACCGATAACTGGTATCGTTGCCCCTCGGTCAACTGCTGATAGCTCATGGTGATACTGCTTTTACTTTGGCGAGCAGAAGGGTACCACCAATCAGCAGTTGGCCACCTCTCGCCATTCATCCATGAGTGTCGCACTTATTATCTGAATTCCCGA
>NZ_JAAKNE010000262.1:0-1122 GCF_049170755.1 Aeromonas sp. 604176 | reverse complement strand
CTGCTCGGCCAGAGCAATCGTCCCAAGCTGGTGCGGATGGGGGAGACGGTGCTGCTGATCCTGCGCGGCATCAACCACAACAAGGATCACAGGCCTGAAGAGATGGTGGCGCTGCGCATCTTCATCACCCCGGATCTCATTATCAGCAGCCGTCGTCGTCCGCTGCTCTCCGAGCAGGATGTCTTCAACCAGCTCAAGCTGGGGGGCGGCGCCGATACCCCGGCCGACTGGCTGGTGGAGATCTGCGATGCCCTGACCGATCGGGCGGGGGAGTTTGTCGAGGAGCTGCACGACAAGATCCTCGATCTGGAGGAGATGGTGCTGATGCGCGACATGCCCGCCAATGGCCGACTGGCGCTGATCCGCAAGCAGCTCATTATGATCCGCCGCTACCTCTCGCCGCAGCGGGATCTGGTGGCGCGCCTTGCCAACGAGAAGATCAGCTGGCTGGATGAGGATGACCGCCGTCGCCTGCTCGATATCGCCGATCGGCTGCGGCGCTGGCTCGATGACCTCGATGCGGGAGTGGCACGCACCGCCGTGCTGGCGGACGAGATCAACAATCTGATGGCGGAGGCGACCAACCGCCGCGCCTACCAGATGTCGGTGATGGCGCTGCTCTTTTTACCTGCCAGCTTCCTGACCGGTCTGTTTGGCATCAACCTCGGTGGTATCCCCGGGGCCGAGAATCCGACCGCCTTCTGGGTCTTCTGTGGTTCGCTGGTGGCGCTGGCCAGCGGGCTGGCTATCTGGCTCAAGCATCGGCGCTGGTGGTAAGGAGGCATAACCCATGTGGCAATCAATTGGCCTGACCCTGCTGCTGTTGCTGGGTCATACCCTGATCCGGCGGCTGATTCACAAGAGCCTGCTGGCGCTCGGTCAGAGCAGGCAGGTGAGCGAGAACCGGGTGCTCTACGTGGCCCATGTGTTCCACTTCCTGCTCGGCTGCGCCACCTTGCTGGTACTGGCCGGGGTGTGGGGGCTCGACTTCTCCCGACTGGTGGTGCTCGCGTCCTCCTTCTTTGCGGTATTGGGGGTCGCCATGGTCGCCCAGTGGTCGATCCTCTCCAACATCACCGCCAGCATCACCATCTTCTTCGCCTTCCCCTACAAGATTGGCGA
>NZ_JAAKNE010000261.1:0-1130 GCF_049170755.1 Aeromonas sp. 604176 | reverse complement strand
GGTACCATCGAACTGCCGGAAGGCGTAGAGATGGTAATGCCGGGTGACAACATCAAGATGGTTGTTACCCTGATTGCGCCGATCGCGATGGATGACGGCCTGCGTTTCGCTATCCGTGAAGGTGGCCGTACCGTAGGTGCTGGTGTTGTAGCTAAAGTTATCGCTTAATCGATACTTTAAATGCACACATGAAAGGGGTGGCTTCGGCCGCCCCTTTTGTTTTTGGGCTTTATCTGCCCTGTGAGATACTGGGCAAAACCATTGATTGAGGTAGTTTCCGTGAGCAAACCCGCCATTTTTCTGGATCGTGACGGTGTCATCAATGAAGACACTGGCTATGTCAGCCAGGTCGATGACTTCCATTTTCTGCCCGGAGTCATAGACGCCCTGCAGCTCCTCAAAAAGAAAGGCTATCTGCTGGTCGTTGTGACCAACCAGTCCGGAATCGCCCGCGGCTACTTCAGTGAAGATGACTTCATGAATCTGACCGAGTGGATGGATTGGTCACTGGCGGATCGGGATGTGGACCTCGATGGCATCTATTTCTGCCCCCATCATCCGGATCACGGCGCCCCCTGTGATTGCCGCAAACCGGAGCCAGGCATGCTGCTGTTGGCGCAACAGGAACTGGGGATCGACATGAGCCGTTCCTATATGGTGGGTGACAAGCCTTCCGATCTGAAAGCAGCGAGCAATGCCGGGGTCGGTCACAAGATCATGGTCAGAACCGGTAAGCCGGTTACCGAAACGGGTAGCGCACTGGCAGATGCCATCTATGACAACCTGCACGATTTTGCCATCGCGGTGCCTGCAGCAAGCTGATTTCGCCGGTTTAATATGCCAATTGGTGGCTTTGTGAGCGAACGAACAGCGAAAGCCATCTTTTTGCAATTATCCCCTTGCCAGAACGAATTCACTCCCTATAATGCGCCTCCATCGACACGGCAAGCGGCAACGCAGAAAGCCAAGTCGGTAACATCGAAAAGCCTTTGCAAATAAGGCTTGACTCGAGAAGGCGGTTGAGTAGAATGCCACTCCCGCAGCAGCAAAAGCTGCGTCGCTCTTTAACAATTTGAATCAAGCAATCTGTGTGGGCACTCGCAGCATCGAGCATCAAAAACAATTTTTGA
>NZ_JAAKNE010000260.1:0-1169 GCF_049170755.1 Aeromonas sp. 604176 | reverse complement strand
GTCTTGGGAAGTTCGTCACGAAATTCTACCAGTTTCGGCACCTTATAGGCAGTCAGATGTTTGCGGCAGTGGGCAATAATCTCGTCCTCCTGCAATTTTGCATCTTTCTTGACCACAAAGATCTTCACCAACTCGCCGGAGACCTTGTGTGGCACACCGACAGCGGCCACTTCCAGCACTTTCGGGTGCAGGGCAACGACATCTTCGATCTCGTTCGGATAGACGTTGAAACCGGAGACCAGGATCATGTCCTTCTTGCGGTCAACGATCTTGAAGAAGCCCTGCTCGTCGCACACCGCGATATCACCGGTACAGAGCCAGCCATCCTGCATCACTTCAGCGGTCGCCTCGGGACGCTGCCAGTAGCCCACCATCACCTGCGGGCCGCGCACCTGCATCTCGCCTGGGGTGCCGAGGGCGTGGATCACCTGACCGTTGTCATCCACCAGCCGGATCTCGGTAGAGCAGACCGGCAGACCGATGGAACCGTTGTAATCAGTCAGATCGTAGGGGCAGACGCTCACCAGTGGCGAACACTCGGTCAGGCCATAGCCTTCCAGCAGCGGGGTATCGGTCAGTGTCTTCCACTTCTCCGCAACCGCGCGCTGCACTGCCATGCCGCCGCCGATGGTGAGCTTGAGCTTGTCAAAGGCGATCCCCTGAAACTCTTCGTTGTTGACCAGCGCATTGAACAGGGTGTTGACCCCGGTAATACAGGTGAAGGGGTACTTCTTGATCTCTTTGACAAAGCCTGGGATGTCGCGCGGGTTGCTGATCAGCAGGTTGTAACCACCGATGCGCATAAAGAGCAGGCAGTTCACGGTCAGGGCGAAGACGTGATAGAGCGGCAGCGCGGTGACCACGAACTCCTTGCCGCGCTCCAGCATGGGGCCGTAGACGCCGAGGCATTGCTCGACGTTGGCAATCATGTTGCGATGGGTCAGCATGGCCCCTTTGGAGAGGCCGGTGGTGCCACCGGTGTACTGCAGGAAGGCGAGATCGTCGTTGGTGATCTCCGGCTTGATGTACTGCAGGAAACGCCCCTTGGAGAGGGCCTGACGCATGGTGGTGGCGTGGGGCAGATTGTATTTCGGCACCAGCTTCTTGACGTACTTGACCACGAAGTTGACCAGGGTGCCCTTGGCCAGCCCCAGGTTGTCACCCATCCG
>NZ_JAAKNE010000259.1:0-1187 GCF_049170755.1 Aeromonas sp. 604176 | reverse complement strand
CTGCGCAAGGATGGCTGGTATCTCATCATCAGCAACCACATGAGCTGGACCGACATCGTGGTGCTCGGCCACCTGTTCCGGGATCGGCTGCCGGTGCCCAAGTTCTTCATGAAGCACGAGCTGATCTACATCCCGCTGCTGGGGCTCGCCTGCTGGGGGCTCGACATGCCCTTTATGCGCCGCTATTCACGGGAATTCCTGCTGCGCAACCCGCACCTGCGCGGCAAGGATATCGAGACCACCCGCAACGCCTGCGAGAAGTTTCGCCATATCCCCACCACCGTCATCAATTTCGTGGAAGGGACCCGCTTCACCGAGCAGAAACGGGATGCCGCCCGCTCCCGCTATCGCCACCTGATGCCGCCCAAAGCGGCAGGACTAGCCTTTACGCTGGCCGCCATGGGCGAGCAGTTCGACAGCCTGATCAACGTCACCATCCGCTATCCGGACAATGCCGAGACCCCGTTCAAGGACTTCCTGATGGGACGGGTAAAACGCATTCAGGTACGGATCGAGGAGCTGCCGGTGGATGAGGCGCTGATAGGGGATTACTTCAACGACAAGCAGTTCAAGCGCGGTTTTCAGGAGTGGCTAAACCAGCGCTGGCAGGAGAAGGACGAGGTGCTGGAGGGGTGGCAGAGCGGTCAGGCGCCGCTGCCGGTTGCCGCCAAATCCGGGGAGGAATCCAAAGAGAGCGCAGAAGCTAACTCGGCCAACTGATCCTCGGAGAACACTGCAATACCGTGGCGGCGCAGCAGGGCGGTGGTCTTGCCCTCACCCGCCACAGAAACACCTTCGAAGCGGCCGTTATAGATACGGCCGCTGCCACATGAGGGGCTCCCCTCTTTCAGCAGGGCGAAGCGAATACCCTGCGCCTGACAGATTTCCAGCGCCAGCTCGGCGCCGCGGTCAAACTCTTCAGTCACATCCAGCCCGCTCGCCGTCACTACCCGATCGCCCTGCCGCTCGGCAGGAGGACGCGGGGTCGACAGACCACCCGCCACTTCGGGGCAAAACGCCAGAGCCCGCCCCTCGGCACCCAGCTCACTCAACCAGTCGCTGACGATCCCCTTGCTCTGACCGTCGTAACGCACCGGCTGACCCAGCAAGCAGGCGCTAACTAAAACCTTCCCTCTCATACTTCTGCTCTATGAATTTTATTGAACCCAACCCATCCGGAATTTTTT
>NZ_JAAKNE010000258.1:0-1198 GCF_049170755.1 Aeromonas sp. 604176 | reverse complement strand
GGTAATCCCCCCGAAAAACTGAGGTGCTCATAAGTAGAATTTTCTCGTATCTTGAACGCAGGAGGTTCTACATGAAAACATCACGCTTTAGCGATGCACAGATCATCGCCATCCTCAAGCAGGCCGAGTCTGGTTCACCCGTCCCTGAGCTCTGCCGTGAGCATGGCATCAGCTCCGCCACCTTCTACAAGTGGCGCTCCAAATTCGGTGGCATGGATGCCTCTCTCATGGCGCGCCTCAAAGAGCTGGAAGAGGAAAATCGTCGCCTTAAGAAGATGTATGCCGAGGAGCGCCTAAAGGCTGAGATCATCTCCGAGGCGATGGCAAAAAAGTGGTGACGCCATCTGCCCGCAGGGAGATGGCGACCAAGGCTGTGGCTCATTACGCCATTTCTATCCGTCTGGCTTGCCAGGTGTTCAAGGTGAGCGAGGGTTGCTACCGTTATCAGCCCGTGCTGGCTGATGAAAACCAGGAGATTGCCGACTGGCTGCTGCGCCTCACCGCCAACCAGCGCAACTGGGGTTTCGGACTGTGCTTCCTGTACCTGCGTAACGTCAAAGGCTTTGGCTGGAACCACAAGCGGGTCTACCGGATCTATCGGGCGCTAGAGCTCAATCTGCGGATAAAACCCAAGAAGCGGCTAGTGCGGGCCAAGCCGGAGCCGTTGGCAGTCCCTGACCAACCGAATCACTGTTGGTCGATGGACTTTATGCATGACCAGCTCAGCGATGGTCGTTCGGTGCGGTTGTTTAATGTGATCGATGACTTCAATCGCGAAGCACTGTGCATCGAGGTGGATTTTTCCTTGCCTGCCTCGCGAGTCAAACGGGTGCTGGAGCAGGTCATCGAGTGGCGGGGCAAACCAGCCGCAATCCGCTGTGATAATGGTCCGGAATACATCAGCGAAGAGCTCAAGCAATGGGCGCAGCAGAAGAGGATTGCGCTGAGGTATATCCAGCCAGGCAACCCGCAGCAGAATGCCTACATAGAGCGATTTAACCGCACTGTGCGTTACGACTGGTTGGGCCATTACCTGTTTGAGTCACTGAATGAGTTACAGGAATTTGCCACGAACTGGCTGTGGGTTTATAACCATGAGCGGCCCAATATGGCGCTGGGCGGCTACACGCCGAAACAGCGCTTGGCACAGGCCGCATGACCTCTACTTTTGAGTGCTCCAAAAAATGGGGGGATTACC
>NZ_JAAKNE010000257.1:0-1244 GCF_049170755.1 Aeromonas sp. 604176 | reverse complement strand
GCAGGGGCACCAGATCCTTGGCTATCGCACTGATATTCATATTCTTCCTCTTATGACCCGCCACGCTGGCGGGCCCTAGTCACATGAGAGTAGGGGCTGTTGCACCGGGCTTCTAGCCTCAGCTCAACAGCCGCTTGCGCCTGATCGCAAAAAGGCATCCAGTTCGGAGCGGGTCGGCAGCGCCGTCATCGCCCCCTTGGCGGTGGTGGCAAGCGCCCCGCAGCCGTGGGCCTGAGCCAGGATGGCGGGTAGCTCGGCCAGTGTCGGCAGCGACGAGCGCCCGGCCAGCGCCGCCAGCAGACCGGCGACGAAGGCGTCCCCCGCCCCCGTGGTGTCGATGGGCGTCACTTTATGCCCCACCCACTCCAGCAACTCGCCATCAAGGCGAGCCACCACCCCGGCCGCCCCTCTGGTCACCAGCACCAGCGCCGGGCCAGAGATAGTTGCAAGCCCGGCGACCAGTTCATCCTCGCCACTCAGCAGTTGCAGCTCCTCGATGGAGAGCTTGACCACATCCGCCTGCGCAATGGCCTGACGCACCAGCGGCAGCATCTCGGCAGGGTTGCCCCACACCTCGGGGCGCAGGTTGGGGTCGAAACAGACCCGCCCTCCTGCCGCCTTGATAGCCGCCATGGCCTGCAGGCTGCTGGTGCGCACCGGCTCGTTGGCGAGCGCGATGGAGCAGGTGAGAAGCCACTGACCGGCGTCGAAGCGGGGCAACTCATTTGGGGTGAGAAACTGGTCGGCACTGGGGCGCACCATAAAGGTGAAGCTGCGCTCCCCCTCATCATCCAGTGCCACCAGCACGGTAGAGGTGCGATGGTCTGGATCGAGCCGCAGCGCACCGATATCCACCCCCTCCCCGCTCAGGGTGTCGGCCATAAAGCGGCCGAACGGATCGGCACCAACCCGGCCGATAAAGGCCGCATCGCCACCCAGCCGTGCCACACCAACCGCCACATTGGCGGGCGCGCCACCCGGACACTTGAGGTAGTGCAACGCCCCTTCCGGGATCAAGTCCACCACCGCATCCCCCATTACCCACACACGATTCGTCACCTTGCTACTCCACTGCTGCATCGGATCCACGGTCAAACCCGAACTCTGTTCTGTTGGCTGACATTATCAGCTGAACCGTTTTAGCCAACCAACAGATCTCGGCACCGGCTGCCATTTTTGTGATCGGGATAACGAACTAGAACCAGGTTTCCATCTGTACGCCAAAGTTCCACTCGCCACCGGCG
>NZ_JAAKNE010000256.1:0-1299 GCF_049170755.1 Aeromonas sp. 604176 | reverse complement strand
CGTCATCTTAGGGTGACAATCTACCCAGATTGTCTGCGCAAGGTCAAATAACAGGCCGATTCAGAACATGTATTTCCATCACCACTCCACAACCGGCTTGTTATGTAACTTACTTACAGTTTTTACGCCCCTTTCACCGCTGCCGCTACAGGCAAAAACGTCTGATCAGGTGCTGCAACACTGAGGTGGTTGGCTTGACGAAAGACAGGTCCAGATACTCATCCGGCTGGTGCGCCTGGGTGATATGACCGGGGCCCATCACTATGGTCTGGCAGCCAAGCTGCTGGATAAACGGCGCCTCGGTGCAGTAGTTGACCGACTCGGCGGCGCGACCGCTCGCCTTCTCAGCTTCGCGCACCAGCACAGAGTCGTCGGCGCAGGCGTAGGCGGGAATGGGCTCATGCAGATGCTGCAGATGCAGGCAGCCCGGCTGGTGGATCTCGATGGGAGAGAGCGCCTCTTTGAGCATCCCCATCAGCTCATCCGGCCCCACCTGCGGAGTGGGTCGCAGGTCGATATGTAGCTCGCAGCAGCCGCAGATGCGGTTCGGGCTGTCGCCGCCCTGGATGTAACCCAGGTTAAGGGTCGGCTGCGGCACGGCAAAGCGGTGGTCGGCGTAGCGATCTTTCAGATCCTGCTGCAAGCGCAGCACCTGCCCCATCGCCTTGTGCATGATCTCCATGGCGTTGACGCCGTTGGCGGGATCCGAGCTGTGACCGCTCTTGCCGGTAATGCGGATCGCCTCCGACATATGCCCCTTGTGGGCCACCACGGGCACCAGTCCGGTCGGCTCGCCAATCACGGCGTAGTCGGGTTTGAGCTCGGCCGCCGCGGCGATGGCGCGGGCCCCCGCCATGGTGGTCTCTTCGTCGGCAGTGGCGAGAATGCGCAGCGGCTTGGTCAGCTTGGTGAGGTCGATCTCTTTGAGCGCCTCGACGATAAAGGCGAAGAAGCCTTTCATGTCGATGGTGCCGAGGCCATAGAGGCGATCGCCCTCTTCCGTCACCTTGAAGGGATCCTTGCTCCAGCCCCCCTCATCGAACGGTACCGTATCTGTGTGACCCGCCAGCAGCAGACCGCCCTCCCCCTGACCGATCGTCGCCACCAGATTGAACTTGCCCGGCAGATCGGGGAGCGCCGTCACCTCGCACTGAAAACCGAGCTGACCGAACCAGTCGGCCAGCAGCCGGATCACCGCCTCATTGCTCTGATCCCACTTGGGATCCGTGCTGCTGATAGAGGGAATCGCAATAATATTCTTATAAAGTGAAAAAAAATCCAGATTGGCCATCAGCTCCT
>NZ_JAAKNE010000255.1:0-1299 GCF_049170755.1 Aeromonas sp. 604176 | reverse complement strand
CCGTGTACGTACAAGCAGTGGGAGCCCTTCGGGGTGACTGCGTACCTTTTGTATAATGGGTCAGCGACTTACATTTTGTAGCGAGGTTAACCGTATAGGGGAGCCGTAGGGAAACCGAGTCTTAACTGGGCGTCTAGTTGCAAGGTGTAGACCCGAAACCGGGTGATCTAGCCATGGGCAGGTTGAAGGTTGAGTAACATCAACTGGAGGACCGAACCCACTAACGTTGCAAAGTTAGGGGATGACCTGTGGCTGGGGGTGAAAGGCCAATCAAACTCGGAGATAGCTGGTTCTCCCCGAAAGCTATTTAGGTAGCGCCTCGGACGAATACTACTGGGGGTAGAGCACTGTTTGGGCTAGGGGGTCATCCCGACTTACCAACCCCATGCAAACTCCGAATACCAGTAAGTAATATCCGGGAGACACACGGCGGGTGCTAACGTCCGTCGTGAAGAGGGAAACAACCCAGACCGCCGGCTAAGGTCCCAAAGTTCTGGTTAAGTGGGAAACGATGTGGGAAGGCTCAGACAGCTAGGATGTTGGCTTAGAAGCAGCCATCATTTAAAGAAAGCGTAATAGCTCACTAGTCGAGTCGGCCTGCGCGGAAGATGTAACGGGGCTCAAACCAGGCACCGAAGCCGCGGATTCACACTTATGTGTGAGTGGTAGGGGAGCGTTCTGTAAGTCTGCGAAGGTGTATCGAGAGGTATGCTGGAGATATCAGAAGTGCGAATGCTGACGTAAGTAACGATAAAGGGGGTGAAAAGCCTCCTCGCCGGAAGACCAAGGGTTCCTGTCCAACGTTAATCGGGGCAGGGTGAGTCGACCCCTAAGGCGAGGCCGAAAGGCGTAGTCGATGGGAAGCAGGTTAATATTCCTGCACGACTTGTAATTGCGATGGGGGGACGGAGAAGGCTAGGTGGGCCAGGCGACGGTTGTCCTGGTGAAAGTGCGTAGGTGGTGTTTCTAGGCAAATCCGGAGACACAACACTGAGACACGAGACGAACACACT
Organism: Aeromonas sp. 604176; assembly: GCF_049170755.1. Classification (NCBI taxonomy): domain Bacteria; kingdom Pseudomonadati; phylum Pseudomonadota; class Gammaproteobacteria; order Aeromonadales; family Aeromonadaceae; genus Aeromonas; species Aeromonas sp. 604176. The sequence goes on along the minus strand of NZ_JAAKNE010000255.1, from coordinate 286 downwards.
ACGGTGTGGAAGCCATTGATGCCCTGCTTCCAGGAAAAGCCTCTAAGCTTCAGATTACAAGTCATCGTACCCCAAACCGACACAGGTGGTCGGGTAGAGAATACCAAGGCGCTTGAGAGAACTCGGGTGAAGGAACTAGGCAAAATAGAACCGTAACTTCGGGAGAAGGTTCGCTCTTGACAGTGAAGTCCCTTGCGGATGGAGCAGTTGGGAGTCGCAGTGACCAGATGGCTGGGACTGTTTATCAAAAACACAGCACTCTGCAAACACGAAAGTGGACGTATAG
>NZ_JAAKNE010000254.1:0-1326 GCF_049170755.1 Aeromonas sp. 604176 | reverse complement strand
CCCTTGAGACGGTTGAACTCCCGCTCACCGCGCATCGCCATGGTGAACTCCTCCGCAGACATGCGCAGGATGATCAGGTTGTCGACACCGTTGGCGGCGATGTTGAACTGGGCGGAGTCCACGCTCGGCTTGGCGATCTCGGTGGCCAGCACCTTGCGAAAGTTCTGCGCCAGAGCGATGGAGAAGTTGCCGTTGCCGCAGTAGAGCTCCAGCAGGTCCCCCTCGCTCCCCTTGGTCACGTCCAGGGCCCAGCCCAGCATCTGTTCGTTGATGGCGGCGTTGGGCTGGGTGAAGCTGTTTTCCACCTGCTTGTAGACCAGCTCGCGCCCCTGCACGGTCAGGCGTTCGATGACGAAGTCATCCCCCAGGCAGATCTTCTGCTTGTGGGCGCGGCCAATCAGTTGCAGCTCGAACCCCTTGGCCCGCAGGTCGGCCTGCAGCGCCTCGGCGGCCTGCTGCCACTCGTTCTCCAGCTTGCGGTGGTAGAGCAGGCTGACGCAGATCTGGCCGGACTGGGTGGAGAGGTAGTCTATCTGGAACAGCTTCTTGCGCAGCACGGGGTGCGGGCGCAGCCCGGCCAGCAGCACCGGCATCAGCCGGTTGATGAGCAGGCTGGCGGTGGGGAAGCTGTCGACCCGGATAATCTCCTTGGTGGCCGGTGCATACATGCAGTGGAAGAGGTCATCCCCCTCGTGCCAGATGCGGAACTCGGCGCGCATCCGGTAGTGCTCGGCGGGGGAGGCGTGCAACTCCAGCGCGGGCGGATTGAAGGGGGCGAACAGCTGGGTGAGGCGATCGCGCTTCTCGTCGAGCTGGGTCTGGTAGTCGGCAGGAGTCCGTCTGCCCTGGGCGTCGGCGGAAGAGGGCTGGGATTGAGTCATGGATACCTCGCATGCACCGGGCTGAGCCGGGGAAAGACCGGGGGAAGGCCGCAGCCAACCAAAGGGTGGGGATTTTAAAAGGCCGTTGCGGATTGTCCAAGTTTTTTGTGGTCAAGAAGTGGCCAGTCGGGCCGATAACCGATCCACCACTATAGGCGGGAGAGTAATGATGCAAATTGATGGCATGGGCACAGCCCAACCCAAGGGAGTGGGCATTGCTCCCAAATCGCCTCAACAGACGGAGTCGAAGACGGCGGACAAGGGGGATGAGGTCTCCCTGAACAAGCCCCCGAAATGGGCCCAGGTGCTGATCCAGCAGGCGCTGCAATTTGCGCTGGAGATCAACGGCCAGGGCTACAAGGCACCCAAGGTGCAGGAACCCCAGGAGATCACCCCGGAGACCCTGTTCGATTTCCAGTCGGTGGCGGACAACGTGCTGCAGTTC
>NZ_JAAKNE010000253.1:0-1347 GCF_049170755.1 Aeromonas sp. 604176 | reverse complement strand
GGTGTGGATCAGGGTGCTGAACAGCTTCTGGTCGAAGAACTCGGGGGCGTTGATGCCGTGCAGGGTGCCGAGGCGCTCTGCCATCATCAGGCCGTCCGCCTCCAGCTGCTCCGCCTCGATATGAGGCTGGGCCAACACCCGGGTCAGCACGATGGCGTAGCGTTGCAGGGTCTCCTGAATGCTCTCCGCCAGCAGCAGCAGGCGCATCTGGTTGGCCGGATTGACCCAGTAGCCGTCATCGCGGGTCTCGATCAGTTGCTGGGTCTGCAGCGCGTCGAGCAGGCTGTCAACCAGCGCCGGTAGCTCCTCCTCTTCATAACGCAGGAACAGCTCGGTCTTGAGCAGCGGATAGATGTCGATGCAGCGGGCCATGATCTCGCTGCGGGAGATCCCCTCGCACCGTTCGATCAGTGCCGCTACCAGAGAGGGCATGGCAAACAGGTGAAGGATGTTGTTGCGGTAGTAGGTCAGCAGGATCGCCTGATAGCGGTCGAGACTGATGATCTGCCCCAGCTTGTCCTCGCTCACCTCGAACTTGTTGAGCTCCATCGCCTGATCCAGCAGGGTCTTGGCACCCTCATCCGGAATGGTGCTCTGCGGGCTGTAGGGCACCGCCTTGAGCAGATCCAGATAGGTGTTGAGCTGGGCCTGCAATTCGTCGCGGGTCAGGGCGTGGCGCTCGGCGGCCAGCAGCGCCAGCGCACTCAGGGTCAGGCCGTTGACCGCGGCCGCGCCGTTGATGCGGGTCATCAGCAGTTCGGCCAGATTGTTGACGGTGCCCGCCATCCACTCCGGACGCTCCTCTTCCCCGATGTGCTTTTTCCAGTCGGGGATATGTTCGCTCAGGTAGCTGTTGAGAGTCAGTGGCTCGCCGAAGTTGACGAAACCACGGCCGTAGTTGCGCAGCTTGCGCAGGATGCCGAGCACCTGCAGGAAGCTCTCCTTCTCCTTGCGACTGCCCTTGAGCTCGTTGTGGTAGGTGTTCACCTCCATCACGTGCTCGTAACCCAGATAGACGGGCACCAGAGTGACCGGCCTGTCCAGCCCGCGCATCATCGCCTGCAGGGTCATCGCCAGCATGCCGGTCTTGGGCGGTAGCAGACGGCCGGTACGGGAGCGACCGCCTTCGGTGAAGAACTCTACCGAGTAACCCTTGGCAAACAGCAGGTTGAGATATTCCCGGAATACCGTGCTGTAGAGCGGGTTGCCCTTGAAGGTGCGGCGAATGAAGAAGGCGCCGCCGTGGCGGAAAATCGGGCCCGCCGGCCAGAAGTTGAGGTTGATGCCCGCCGCGATATGGGGCGGCACCATCCCCTGGTGATAGATGACGTAGGAGAGCAGCAGGTA
>NZ_JAAKNE010000252.1:0-1348 GCF_049170755.1 Aeromonas sp. 604176 | reverse complement strand
TTAAATCAGGCCGGTGGCCGGTTCAAAACCAAATTTGATATTTATGCACTGCATGGCTTGCGAGGCGGCGCCCTTGAGCAGGTTGTCGATGGCGGATACCACCACCAGCATGTTGCCCTGCTGTTGCCAGGCGATATCGCAGTAAGGGGTGTTTGCCACACCGCGAATAGAGGGCATCTGGCCGGTGAGGCGCACCAGCGGCTTGCCTTCGTAAGCCTTGAGGAAGGCCTGATCCACCTGCGTGGGGGTGACGCCGTCCGCCAGCTGCACATAGATGGTGGCCAGAATGCCGCGCACATAGTTGCCAAGGTGGGGCTGGAACAGCACCTCCTTGCCGAGGTGATGGCTGATCTCCGGCTGGTGTCTGTGATTGAAGGTGCCGTAAGGGTTGAGGCTCACTTCGCAGAAGCTGGTGTTGATGGCTGCCTTGCGCCCGGCACCGGAAACCCCTGAGACGGCGTTGATGATGGGCTGCCACCCCTTGGCAATCAGGCCATCCTGCTGCAGCGGCTTGAGAGCACAGAGGGAGGCGGTCGGATAACAACCCGGCACCGCAATCAGCTGGGCGGTAGCGATGGCATCGGCATTCCACTCCGCCAGACCATAGACGGCCTGATCCAGCCACTGCTCGCTGTCGTGGGTGAAACCGTAGAAGCTGTCGTAAAAGCCCTGATCCTTGACCCGGAAGGCGCCGGAGAGATCGAACACCGGCAGCCCCTTGGCGAGAAACTTGGGCGCAAGCTCGGCACTCACCTCGTGGGCGGTGGCCAGCAGCACCAGATCGGCCTGGGTCAGGATCCGGGTCATGCCGTCGTCGTCCAGCGGCAGCAGCGGCTGATCGAGGGCGCCGACCCACTGGGGATGCAGGGCAGAGAAGCGTTTGTGGGCATCCTGACTGCCGGCGGAGACATAGAGGCCGAACAGTTTGAGTTGTGGATGGTTCTGTACCAGTGCGGCCAGTTCGGCTCCCGCGTAGCCACTGGCACCGACGATAACGGTGTTAAGCATGTTGAATATTCCAAGTCAGAGTTAGAGATTCACAGCATGACGCTGCAGTGCACAAGGGTGTTCGAGCGCCCCTTTGCACAAGTGCGGAGGGGCAATTCAGGCGGGTGTGTGTCGTCGGTTATAGATCAGGTGACAGAACATTAACTTTCCCTTACAACTAGAAGCCTTTGTTGATGAGCCAGATATTCAGGTAAAATTAAGGAATATTCATGCACTCACTTTGCATTTGTATTTTCTAACAGAAACATTCCGGGGACGCAAGGAGGAGCTGATGGCCAATCTGGATTTTTTTTCACTTTATAAGAATATTATTGCGATTCCCTCTATCAGCAGCACGGAT
>NZ_JAAKNE010000251.1:0-1351 GCF_049170755.1 Aeromonas sp. 604176 | reverse complement strand
ACGGTCAACACGGGGAGTCCTTGTTCGGTTATTTATCCTCAGCACCAAAAATGCGACTTGTATCACAAGTTACCAAGGAGTCATATTAGGCACTGTAACCTCTTGTTTCCCCTCGCGCCATTGTCGTGCTTGTCGGTGCATCGAAGCCCACTGGGGATCCTGCCTGTTCAGGCAGTCTGATCTGTGGAGCCGAAAATATGAGTACCTATGTCATCGTCGAAGAGCTGGGCGACTGGCCTTGCCATGCCGATTATCTGCTGACCGCCCGCACCTATCTGCAACATGGCGTGCCGACCACCGGCGGCCGACCCCGCATCATCAACCTCTGCCGCAATCTGGAGCACCTGAGCGCAGGCTACTACTGCTCGCTGCTGGCCCAGGCCCGCGGCCACCACTGCCTGCCTGGTCTGCAAGCCATCAGCCGACTGCAACCCCAGCAGCCACCGGCCAAGCTGTGGCGCAAGGCGCAAGGATGGTTGGCCCAGCAGAGCGAGGATCGAATTAGAGTGCGCGCCATCTTCGGCCAGTGTGAACAGAGCGAGCTGGCGGGGCTGGCCCGCTACTACTATGGCCTGAGCCAGCTGCCGCTGCAGGAGCTGACCCTCAAGCGCGGTCGCCACGGCTGGTCGGTGCGCCAGCAGCAGAGCCTGTCACCACTGGCGCTGAGCCCAAGCGAGAAAGAGTTAATGCTGCACCACGCTCAGGCGCTGGTGGGGACCGGTGATGAGGAGCAGGCGGCGCCGCTCTACCAGCTCGCTATTCTGGTCGACCCCGATGATGGCCGTGCCAGCAGTGACGGGCTGGCGCTGGAGCGCTTTATCCGGGCTGCTGCTGCCCAAGGCATCCGTGCCGAGATCCTGCCACCGTCGGCCATCGAGCGGCTGCCGGAGTTCGACACCCTCTGGCTGCGTGCCGAAACCGCGGTCGGTCACTATACCTTCGAATTCGCCCACCGTGCCGAACAGCTCAAGATGCCGGTGATCGACAGCTCCCGCGCCATCCTCGCCTGCAGCAACAAACTCTATCTCTACGAGCTGATGGTGCGCAGCGGCGTGCCCATGCCGCCCACCATGGTGGTGACCCGCCGCGGCCGCCACCATGTGGACGAGCTGGTGCAACGGCTCGGCCTGCCGCTGATGGTGAAGGTGCCCGACGGCGCGCAGGGGCGCGATCTCGCCATGGCCAGCGACGAGCAACAGCTGGCCCGGCTGCTGGACGAGGGGTTGGGCCGCTCCGCCCTGCTGCTGGTGCAGAGCCGGATCCCCGCCGAGTTTGACTGGCGCATCGGCTTTCTCGACGGCTCGCCGCTGTTCGCCTGTCGCCGCTACCGGCCCGAACCCGGCAACCGCAT
>NZ_JAAKNE010000250.1:0-1366 GCF_049170755.1 Aeromonas sp. 604176 | reverse complement strand
TGCTGAGCCTGATGGCTCACAGCCTCTACTCCAACAAAGAAGTATTCCTGCGCGAGCTGATCTCCAACGCATCCGATGCGGCGGACAAGCTGCGCTTCAAGGCGCTTTCCGATGCCTCTTTGTTTGAAAACGACGGCCAGTTGCGTGTGCGCCTGGTGGTGGACAAAGAGAAGCGTACCCTGACCATCTCCGATAACGGGATCGGTATGACCCGTGATCAGGTGATCGAGCATCTGGGTACCATCGCCAAGTCCGGCACCGCCGAATTCTTCAAAAACCTCTCCGGCGATCAGGGTAAGGATTCCCAGCTGATCGGTCAGTTCGGGGTCGGTTTCTACTCCGCCTTTATCGTGGCCGACAAGGTGACCGTGGTCTCCCGCGCCGCCGGCACCGCGCCGGAGCAGGGCGTACAGTGGGAATCGGAAGGGGAAGGCTCCTTCACCGTGGCTGACGTGACCAAAGAGGGTCGCGGTACCGATGTTATCCTGCACCTGCGTGCCGAAGAGGACGAGTTCCTCGACGACTGGCGTCTGCGCTCCGTGGTGAGCAAATACTCCGACCACATCAGCGTGCCGGTGGAAATGTACAAAGAGGGTACCCCGGATCGGGAAGAGGATGGTGAGACCATCGTCGGCACCCCGGGCGAGTGGGAGCAGGTCAACCGCGCCACGGCACTGTGGACCCGTAACCCGAAAGATATCAAGGACGAGGAGTATCAGGAGTTCTACAAGCACGTCGCCCACGACTTTGAAGACCCGCTTCTGTGGGGTCACAACCGGGTGGAAGGGGCGCAGGAGTATACCAGCCTGCTCTACGTACCGGCCCGCGCACCGTTTGACCTCTATAACCGCGAGCAGAAGCACGGTCTGAAGCTCTACGTACAGCGCGTCTTTATCATGGACGACGCCGAGCAGTTTATGCCGACCTACCTGCGCTTTGTCAAAGGGGTGCTGGACTCCAACGATCTGCCGCTCAACGTTAGCCGTGAAATCCTGCAGGACAACAAGGTGACCGCCTCCCTGCGCAAGGCTTGCTCCAAGCGCGTCCTGACCATGCTCTCCAAGCTGGCGAAAGACGATGCCGAGAAGTACGCCAAGTTCTGGAAAGAGTTCGGTAACGTGCTCAAAGAGGGCCCGGCCGAGGATTACGCCAACCGCGAAGAGATCGCGAAGCTCCTGCGCTTTGCCAGCACCGCTGGCGAGGGCGAAGCCCAGACAGTCTCTCTCGAGGATTACGTTGGCCGCATGAAGGAAGGTCAGCAGAAGATTTACTACATCACCGCCGACTCCTATGCCGCTGCCAAGAACAGCCCGCATCTCGAGATCTTCCGCAAGAAGGGTGTCGAAGTGCTGCTGATGTGGGAGCG
>NZ_JAAKNE010000249.1:0-1427 GCF_049170755.1 Aeromonas sp. 604176 | reverse complement strand
TAATGCCGATCAGTTAAGGATCCATTGACCGATCCTCAGGCTGTGTAAGAATCCGAAACTCCTTGTTGGGTTTCGGATTTTTTTATGCGTATCGACCAAGCTCTCGACTTCATTCACGCCTGTCCTCCCGGAAAGTTTGAGTCCCTGTCTGACCTGCTGTCACCTGAACTGGTGCAGGCTTGCTTGGCCGAGACGGGCTCCGTCTCCTTGCGCCGACGGCGCATGCCCATGGAGCGGGTGCTATGGGCCATTATCGGGATGTCCTTGTTTCGTCATGTCCCTATGGCCCAGCTGGCCAACCAGCTCGATATCCTGTTACCCGGCGACCGGCCGTTTGTCGTCCCCAGCGCCTTCATCCAGGCGCGCCAAAAACTGGCTGACCAAGCCGTTCGACAGGTGTTCCAGCAGACCGCCACACTCTGGCATCAGCTGTGTCAGCACCCCACCTGGGCCGGCTTGCAGCTGCTGGCCGTGGACGGGGTGGTCTGGCGCACGCCCGATACTCCGGACAATGCCGGCGCCTTTGCCAAGTCGAAAACCGTCCAGGGGGAGACGCAATATCCCCAGGTCCGCATGTTGTGTCAGATGGAGCTGAGCAGTCATCTGCTGACCCAGACAGTGATGGACTCCTGTGCGGTAAACGAGATGGTGTTGGCAGAGCAACTGATTGAAAAAACACCCGATAATAGCCTGACCCTGTTCGATAAGGGCTTCTACTCACTGGGGTTACTCCATGCCTGGCAACGCCAGGGCGTAGCGCGTCACTGGCTTATTCCGCTGAAAAAGGGGGCTCAATACGAGGTCATCCGCAAGCTGGGGCGGCAGGATGTGCTGGTACGCCTCAGAGCCAGTCCGCAGGCCAAGAAGAAGTGGAGCGAGTTGCCGGAGCAGTTCGAAGCCCGGCTGCTGACCCGGACGGTAAACGGCAAGGAGCGGCAGGTGCTGACCTCGCTCACCGACCCGCTGCGCTTCCCGGCCAGCGAGTTGATGGAGCTATACCAGAATCGCTGGGAAATCGAGCTGGGCTATCGGGAGATGAAACATAGCCTGCAACAGCACCGGCTGACGCTGCGCAGCAAGAAACCCGATGGAGTAAGGCAGGAGCTATGGGGCTTGGTATTGGCCTATAACCTACTGAGATATCAGATGGTTAGGATGGCGGCGAGCTTAAAGGGCTATACGGCCAGCCAGTTGAGCTTTCACATGGCATCGGTGTATCTGCTGCATGAACTCAGTTGCCTGCCGTTTGTGTCACCGGGCATGGTTCCAGGGCGTGTCGCTGAGTTGGACAAACAGGCAGAGCAGTTCAAGTTACCCGCCCGCCGAGAACGAAGTTACCCAAGGTGCATCAAAGCCAAACCACAGAAGTATGCGACGAGAAAACCTAGTAAAAACAATGCCAGTCAGGCTTAACTGACTGGCATTAG
>NZ_JAAKNE010000248.1:0-1429 GCF_049170755.1 Aeromonas sp. 604176 | reverse complement strand
GGTCGTTACTGGGATCGAACCAGTGACCCCCTCCTTGTAAGGGAGGTGCTCTCCCAGCTGAGCTAAACGACCTGGGAATTCTGTCTCCACCGAGTGGAGAAAATGGTGGGTCGTGCTGGATTCGAACCAGCGACCAATTGATTAAAAGTCAACTGCTCTACCGACTGAGCTAACGACCCTCACCACGACCAGTTCCGACTGCATTACTGCTTCGGCTCTGACGGCGGCCTATATTACGGATTTAAATTTCCGGTGCAACAGAAAATTCGTAATTTAAATCCGTTTGCTCACTGTGCGTACAAATGCAGGCTGTTTTTACAGTAGCGTTACGAAAACAGTGACATACAGCAATGTTACAGCTTGGCCAGACTCTGTTTGGCCAACTGGGCCGGCGAGGTGTTGGGATAACCCTTGATCACCTGCTCATAGAAGGATTTGGCTTCCGCCTTCTTGCCATCCAGCTGCGCCAGCATACCCAGCTTCAGCAGCGCATCGGCTCGCTTGGGGGATTTGCTGTATTTGTTGGCCACGGTCGAAAACTGGGCCGAGGCTCCGGCTCTGTCACCCTTGTTGAACAGCAACTGGCCGAGCCAGTAGTGTGCATTGGGAACATAGCCCGAATTGGGGTACTGCTTAATGAAGCCCTGGAAAGCCGGAATGGCTTTGTCGTAGTTCTTCTCTTTGAGCACCATGTTGACCGCTGCGTCGTAGGCCTGGTTCTCATCCTGATTGGTTGAGTAATTGGCGGCAGCAACCGGTGTGGCAGCAGCAGGGGCCGGGGCGGCTGGAGCAGCCTGCTGGCTGCTGGCAACCTTGTCGAGCTCTTGGTAGAGCTGACGCTGGCGCTCTTGCGACTGTTCCATCTGGTAGGTCTGCTGCTCCAGCTGACCACGCAGCTCGGAGACCTCCCCTTGCAGGGAGTCGACCTGTTGCTGCAATTCAGCTTGCAGTCGCAGACGGGCATTGAGGGTGCGCTCCAGCAGGGCAACCCGATCCTCCAGGCTACCGGTGGGCACGATGGCACCGTTGTTGCCACTAAGGACAACGCCACCACCCGAGTCACCGCCCAGATCGCTGACCGGTGCCGCAGCTTGCGCATTCAGAGCAACCATTACGGCCAGCGCAACGACAGCTTGCTTGTACACAGATTTCATTCGGATCAAACCTTAGCGTTTAGTACAGATAAAACGGCCAGCGCCATCGTCGCTCGCATATGCAGATTTCATTCGGATCAAACCTTGGCGTTTAGTGCAAATAAAACGGCCATCGAAATGGCCGCTTGCATATAAACGAACTTCGTTCGGTTTAAACCTTAGTAAACCAGAACCGCGCGGCGGTTTTTGGCAAAGGCATCCTCGGTGTGGGACAGATCCAGCGGCTTCTCTTCGCCATAGCTGACGATGGAGAGCTGCTCGGCCTGCACACCCAG
>NZ_JAAKNE010000247.1:0-1468 GCF_049170755.1 Aeromonas sp. 604176 | reverse complement strand
GGCGGCTTGGTGAAGTGCTGGCGCGGATCCAGCTTGACCAGTTTCAGCACCTCGCCAACGGTCACCGCCGGCAGCTGGCTATCTTCGCCCTTGCGACCCATCGGCGGCAGTGCCTTGGTCCAACCGGCGAAGCGCAGGGTACGGCCACGGGCCTTGAGCTCGAACTCACCCGCCTTGACGGTCAGGGTGGAGGAATCGTACTGAGCCGGGGTCATCTGGCAGGCCACGAACTGACGCCAGATGAGGTCGTACAGACGCATGGCATCCGGCTCCATCCCTTCCAGCATCTCGGCAGTCACCTGTACGTTGGAGGGACGGATCGCCTCGTGCGCTTCCTGAGCATTGGCCTTGGCGCCATACAAATTCGGCTCGGCTGGCAGATAGGCCGCGCCATACTGCTCGCCGATATATTCACGCACCGCCTCAACCGCCTCTTTGCTGAGGTTGGTGGAGTCGGTACGCATATAGGTGATGTAACCCGCTTCATAGAGACGCTGGGCCATCATCATGGTCTTCTTGACCCCGAAGCTCAGCCGGGTAGAGGCCGCCTGCTGCAGGGTAGAGGTGATAAACGGCGCGGACGGCTTGGAGCCGGTCGGCTTGTCTTCCCGGTTCACCACCTTGTAGTCGACCCCTTCCAGGGCTGCGACAGCGGCAAAGGTCTCGGCCTGGGTCACCGGCTTGAAGTCGGCCCCGTTGCGGCTGACCACTTCCATCCGCAGATCGCTCTTGTCGGCGGTCAGCAGATCGGCATTGAGATCCCAGAACTCGACCGGAACGAACGCCTTGATTTCGCGCTCTTTATCGACGATGAGACGCACCGCAACGGACTGCACTCGACCGGCAGAGAGGCCACGAGCCAGCTTTTTCCACAGCAGCGGGGAGACCATGTAACCCACCACGCGGTCGAGGAAACGACGGGCCTGCTGGGCATTGACGCGGTCAATATTGAGTTCGGACGGCTGGGCAAACGCCTCCTTGATGGCGCTCTTGGTGATCTCGTTGAACACCACGCGCTTGTAGCGGCTGTCGTCGCCACCGATGATCTCGCGCAGGTGCCAGGCGATCGCTTCTCCTTCTCTATCCAAGTCGGTTGCGAGATAGATGGTGTCGGCTTTCTCGGCCAGACTTTGCAACTCGCTGACCACCTTCTCCTTGCCGGGCAAAATCTGGTAGTTAGCCTGCCAGCCAGCGGTCGGATTGATACCCATCCGGGCAAACAGGGCCTTGCGATCCTTGGCTGCCTTTTCAGCTTCGCTCAACTTGATGCCGCGAATGACGGGTTTCTTGGGCTCGGTGCTGGCGCTGCCGCTGGTGGGCAGATCGCGAACATGACCAACGCTGGATTTCACCACGTAGTCCTTGCCCAGATATTTGTTGATCGTCTTGGCCTTGGCCGGAGACTCCACTATGACCAGTGATTTGCCCATGCTGTAACTATTATCCTCATTGCACCCGACGGGGTTGG
>NZ_JAAKNE010000246.1:0-1497 GCF_049170755.1 Aeromonas sp. 604176 | reverse complement strand
TGCCTATGTATAATCGCCGCATCCGAATTTCGACGAGTCCAGCGCATCCCTATGAAAACCATCGAGCTTGATGACGATCTCTACTTCTATATCGCCAGCCAGACCCGGCACATTGGTGAGAGTGCCTCCGATATCCTGCGCCGTCTGCTGGAACAGCCTGCTCACCAAGGTGTGCCGGTTGCCGAGCCCGTTACCGTCGCGCAGCCCAGTGCGGTAGCCACCCGACAAGGGCTGCAAGCCCTGCTCGATTCCGGTGAACTGCAAAAAGAAGAGAAGTCCATCAACCGCTTTATGCTGGTGCTGAGTACCCTCTACCGGGATAACCCGGAAGGCTTTACCCAGGCCACCGAAATCAAGGGGCGCAAGCGCGTCTATTTCTCGCAGGATCCCGAGGCTCTGCGTGCCAGTGGCAGCACCACCAAGCCCAAGCCGGTACCGGAGACCCCGTTCTGGGTGATCACCAACACCAACACCAGCCGCAAGCAGAATATGGTGGCCCAGCTGATGGCCAGCATGGGCTATGGCGAAGAGGTGATCGCGCAGGTGTGTGGCGCAATTTAACGATTCTTCAAGACTCAGGCCTTGCCCGGCAAGGCCGCCATTACGCAAGGAAAACGCCATGGCTCAGCATTCCCACGCCGGTCAGCCGGCCCGTTTAAGCGACCTGACCAATATTCCCCGTCTGGTCAGCGCCTACTACCTTAACAAGCCGGACATGAGCCGCCCCGAGCAGCGGGTGGCCTTTGGTACCTCCGGCCACCGTGGCAGCGCCTTGCACAGCGCCTTTACCGAATCCCATATTCTGGCGGTGACCCAGGCGCTGGTGGAGTATCGCCAGCAAGCCGGCATTACGGGCCCGCTGTTTGTCGGCATGGATACCCACGCCCTGTCCGAATCCGCTTTTGCCAGCGCCGTCGAAGTGCTGGCGGCCAACGGCGTCGAGACCCGCATTCAGGCTGGCCTCGGTTTTACCCCGACCCCGGTCATCTCTCACGCCATCCTGCGCCATAACGCGGGCAAGCCTGCCGCGCGCGCCGACGGTGTGGTGATCACCCCGTCCCACAACCCGCCGGAAGATGGTGGCTTCAAGTACAACCCGCCCCACGGTGGCCCTGCCGAAGGGGAGATCACCAAGTGGGTGGAGGACCGTGCCAACGCCATTCTGGAAGCGGGTCTTGCTGGCGTGAAACGGATGCCGTTCGCCGAGGCGCTCAAGAGCCCGTTCGTGGTCGAGCACGACTATGTCACCCCCTATGTGGATGATCTGAAGAACGTGCTGGACATGGATGCCATCAAGAACGCGGGCATCAAGATCGGTGTCGATCCGCTGGGCGGATCCGGCGTCGCCTACTGGGACGTCATCGCCAAGACCTATGGTCTGAACATCGAGGTGGTGAACTACAAGGTCGATCCGACCTTCTCCTTCATGACCCTGGATAAAGACGGCAAGATCCGGATGGACTGCTCCAGCCCGTTCGCCATGGCGAGCCTGATTGC
>NZ_JAAKNE010000245.1:0-1505 GCF_049170755.1 Aeromonas sp. 604176 | reverse complement strand
ATGCAATCGCACGAATACCTTGCCAGAGTGCACCTTCCTTAGTCACAATACCGCGCCTGCCAGTCGGATGGGCATCTGCGGCAGGTAGGGCCGGGCGACATTTGCTGGTTTCATGGCAGTGAAATTAGCAGGTGATATTTAAGGCAACTTCACTTATAATCGCCCGGCCCACGTTACAGCTGTCGATAAGACAGCAACACTTTAAGCTTTACTTGTATTCGAAGGGGTACAGGTAGGCCATCGTTTGTTGTTTGTGGGAGAGCCCCCATAAACAATTGGGTCTGTAACAGGTAATTGGGTTTAACTTAATGAAAACTTTCGTTGCCAAGCCAGAAACCGTAAAACGTGACTGGTACATTGTGGACGCAGAAGGTAAAACTCTGGGTCGTATCGCAACCGAGATCGCTGCTCGTCTGCGTGGTAAGCACAAAGCTGAATACACTCCGCACGTTGACACCGGTGATTACATCATCGTTGTAAACGCTGAGAAGGTACGTGTTACCGGTAAGAAAACTACCGACAAAATGTACCACGCTCACTCCGGTTTCCCGGGTGGTATCAAGTCAATCAGCTTCGACAAGCTGATTCAGCGTAAACCGGAAATGGTAATCGAAGCTGCTGTTAAAGGCATGCTGCCGAAAGGTCCTCTGGGCCGTGCCATGTTCCGTAAACTGAAAGTTTACGCAGGCGCCGAGCACGCTCACGCTGCTCAGCAACCTCAAGTACTGGATATCTAATCGGGAACTGGCAACATGGCAGAAAATCAATACTACGGTACCGGCCGTCGCAAAAGCTCCACTGCTCGCGTATTTATCAAAGCGGGTAGCGGTAAGATCGTAATCAACCAGCGCTCCCTGGAGCAGTACTTCGGTCGTCCGACTGCCCGCATGGTAGTTCGTCAGCCGCTGGAACTGGTTGAGATGACCGAGAAACTGGATCTGTACATCACCGTTAACGGTGGTGGCATCTCCGGTCAAGCTGGTGCGATCCGCCACGGTATCACTCGTGCTCTGATGCAGTACGATGAAACCCTGCGTTCCGAACTGCGTAAAGCAGGCTTTGTTACTCGCGATGCCCGTAAGGTTGAGCGTAAGAAAGTCGGTCTGCACAAAGCTCGTAAGCGTCCGCAGTACTCCAAGCGTTAATTCGCTTTCGGTGCTCACTCTTTCGAGTGTCAAAAAAGCCTGGCAACCGCCAGGCTTTTTTTATTGGTAATATTACCGACATCAATGCTAACCACGCGTCACAAAAGACAAAAAATTGTTTCTTTATTGTTTTTATTGCTCACCGCTCTTTCTTGTCAAGTTGTTATCTTTTCTTTAAAATTTCCCCTGTTTTCTGTGGCAATTGTAAATCCAGCTTCCGCCGCTGTTGTCACGGGAAAAATGGGGAACAGGGACACTATAAGAATGTGCGGAGTCCACATGGGAGAGTTTTTGGATGAGCAATGCGCCAGTTGATACCGGTCGCCGCAGATTTCTTACCTGGTCAACGGTTGCCGTTGG
>NZ_JAAKNE010000244.1:0-1515 GCF_049170755.1 Aeromonas sp. 604176 | reverse complement strand
GTCGCCCAGTGGTCGATCCTCTCCAACATCACCGCCAGCATTACCATCTTCTTCGCCTTCCCCTACAAGATTGGCGATCGCATCCGCATCCTCGACAAGGATGACTCCGTCACCGGCATCATCACCGAGATCGGCCTCTTCTACGTGCGGGTGCGGGATGACAACGGCGATCTGGTCACCTATCCGGCGAACCTTATTCTGCAAAAGCCGGTGAGGCGGCTGGAGGGAAAGGAGGCTGAGTCCACGCAGCCGGAATGAGAAAAGGCTCCCTCGGGAGCCTTTTTCGATGGCTGTTCAGCGTTCGAAGAAGCGGTAGAGGTGCTCGACCTGGACGGGGCAGTCGGCCACCAGGTGGATGTGGTCCCGTGCCTCCTCGGTGGACGAGAAGCTCATGGGGCACCCCAGGGTGTCCGTCATCACGTAGAGGTGGCCGTCCTGCCCCCTGAACTCCACGATCCAGCCGGGGGAGACGATGTCGTGCATGATCTCCGCCTCCTTGAACCTGTGCTGCTGGTGAAGCGCGCGCAATTCACTGACTGTCATGACATCCTCCTATGACTCATGGCGCCACCCTCAAGTCTAGTTCTCCTTCCCGGTGGCGCCGTCATCGGATCAGGGCGCCGTCGCCCCCTCCCGGGGTGGCTGCAGGGCGATCAGCAGCTCCCCGGACAGCGGCGTGACAGGGCCGGTGACCACCCTGGGTCTGGCCTTGGCATCCAGCACGAACAGAGGAATGGCGCCGGGATTGGCCTCCTGATACTGGTCCCAGTCGAAGGTGTCGCTCAGGCGGGTCGCCTTGATCTGCCCGCCCCGGCTCAGCAGGCCGCTCAGCCTGGCGAAGTTGATGTCGGCGCCGAACAGGTTCTGGCGGGCACGGAAGGTGGCGCTCTCCCGGTTGGCCTTGCCGTGTTGTTCGCTGGAACGCAGGGAGTGGACCTTCTCCTCCCCGTAGAGGTGGGCGAAGTGCAGCACCCCGAGGGCGTTGTTGTGGCGGCTGGGAGAGAGCGCCAGCACTGTGCTGATGCTGGTGAGGGGCAGGTGCCGCTCGGCGTGCTCCGACTGGGGGTTGCCGAAGTAGCAGGGCAGGCCGCTCATGCGGGCCAGCTTGCAGTGTTCCCAGGCAGGATCGGAGAGCTGCACCGGGATCCCCTGATCCGCCAGCGCCTTGCCGATGGCCCGGGCCACCGAGTTGGCGCCGATGAGCAGCCAGACATTGGGGGCGCTCTGGCGCATGTCGAGCAATCTGGCCAATGGCGTGGCCGTCAGGCTCTGCAGCACCACGGTGAAGATGATGACCGCAAACACCAGGGGCACCAGCTTGTCGGCATCCTCGATGCCGGCCTCGTGCATGCTGATGGCGAAGGAGGCGCTGACTGCCGCCGCCACTATGCCCCGGGGGGCTATCCAGGCGAGCAGGGCGCGGGCGCGCCAGGGCAGGTCCGACCCCCGGGTCGAGACCAGGATGCAGAGCGGGCGGGCCACGAACTGCACCACGCACAGCAGGGCCAGCACCAT
>NZ_JAAKNE010000243.1:0-1519 GCF_049170755.1 Aeromonas sp. 604176 | reverse complement strand
CAAGTATGCGGATCTCTCCAAGAACCGCACCACCGACTACATCTTCGACTGGGATCTGATGCTGTCGTTTGAAGGCAACACCGCCCCCTACCTGCAATACGCCTACACCCGCATCCAGTCCATCTTCCGCAAGGCCGGCGTCGATGCCGACACCCTGAGCGGCAAGGTGGTCCTGAGCGAAGACGCCGAAGAGACCCTGGCCCAGAAGCTGATCCAGTTCTCCGACGCGGTCAACGGCGTGGCGGACAAGGGGATGCCGCACCTGCTCTGTACCTATCTGTACGAGCTCTCCGGCAACTTCATGACCTTCTACGAAGCCTGCCCGATCAATAAGGACGGCGTGGACGAGGCGACCCGCCAGAGCCGTCTGCTGCTGTGCGCCGCCACCGCCAAGGTGCTCAAGCTGGGCCTGGGCGTGCTGGGCATCCACACCCTGGAGCGCATGTAATAGATGGCGACCCGGGATTACGTCGGCAACAGCCCGAGACGACGGGCGGGTGGCCGTAACATCAAGAAAGCGGCCCCTCGCCGCTTTCCTGTTATCCCGGCACTGCTGGCCGGGGCCCTGGTCGTCGGTTTCGGCGCCTTCCTCTACCTCATCAACGGCAAGGGCGCCGATGCCCCCACCATCGAAGAGCAGGTGAAGGCCAACAAACCCAAGGCACAGGGCAATACCCTGCCCCAGGAGAAGTGGAGCTACATCGAGCGGCTGGAGAACAAGCAGGTGGACATCATAGAGCCGCCGCCCCAGCCGGGCGTGCTGCCGCCCCCGCCCGCCGAGACCATGACCCTGCAACCGGAGGCACTGCCCAAGCCGGTCGCGACCGACATCCCCCAGCCGGGAACCCCCATCGGTCAGGTGAAGCCCTATCAGCCGCAACCGGTGCAACCGGCCAAGCCGGCCACCGGCGCCCCGGTCGCCAGCGCCCGGGAGCAGGTGATCGACCAGAAGGCCGAGCGTGAGCGGATGGAGCGGGAGATCCGCGCCGAACTGGAGCGGGAGCGGGCCGAGGCCGCCAGGGCCAAGGCGGCGACCCAGACTGCACAGACCGCAGCCGCCGACGGCGGTCGCTACATGATGCAGTGTGCCGCCCTGCGCTCCCAGGATTCCGCGGAATCCCTCAAGGCGCGCATCGCCTTCACCGCCGGGCTCTCCTCCAGCCTGCAGGTGGTGAACGGGGCCGGTGGCGCCGTCTACAAGGTGATGGTGGGCCCCTTCAACGGCAAGGCGGCGGCCGACGCGGCCAACCGCAAGCTGCAGGGCTCGGGCATCAGCGGCTGCATCCCCAAGAAGGGGTGAATCGCCGCGTCCATGCACAGGGCCGGGTGGCAACACCCGGCCCTGTTTCTTTTGGCGCCATCCCGCGCCCACCCGATCCCTCCTCCGCGATCCGTGCTCGGCACAGGCTTGAAAAGCCGTTTTGCCATCCCCATCTTTTCCTCCATGCACAGTCAGGCCGTCATTCGGCTCAAGCGAGGTAAGTAAAGTGACTACCATAGTTTCAGTTCGCCGCAACGG
>NZ_JAAKNE010000242.1:0-1553 GCF_049170755.1 Aeromonas sp. 604176 | reverse complement strand
TATTTGCCGGCCGGCACTATCCAGCTCAGGGCGGCCACCAGGGCGATCAGCACAAACAGTATCGTGTAGGCTGACGGGAACTTGAATTTGGTCATGGTCCAGCTTCCTTCTGTGGGTGTGGTATCCATGCAGGCTGCGGGTCGTAGGGTTAGAGGTATTATGCCGCTGTCACATGGTCGAAAAGCCGGGGGTCGCCCCCCGGCACCACTACTGCGACCTTAGTCGCCCAGCGTAGCAACCATCACTGCCTTGATGGTGTGCATCCGGTTTTCGGCCTCATCGAACACGATGCTGTGCTCGGATTCGAACACGTCCTCGGTCACTTCCAGGCCTTTCATGCCATATTTGTCAGCCACTTCCTTGCCCATGGTGGTCTCGTCGTTGTGGAACGCCGGCAGGCAGTGCATGAACTTCACATCCGGGTTCTTGGTGGCGTTGATGACATCCATGTTGACCTGATACGGAGTCATCAGTTTGACGCGCTGATCCCAGGCTTCTTTCGCTTCACCCATGGATACCCAGACGTCGGTGTAGAGGAAGTCCGCACCCAGCACGCCCTCTTTCACATCTTCGGTCAGGGTGATGCGTGCGCCGGTCTCTTCGGCGATCAGGCGGCACTTGGCAACCAGCTCCTCTTCCGGCCAGAAGGCTTTCGGTGCGACCAGACGGATGTCCATGCCCATCTTGGCGGCGCCGACCATCAGGGAGTTACCCATGTTGTTGCGGGCATCACCCAGGTAGGCGAACTTGATTTGATCCAGACGCTTGCCCTTGCCGTGCTCCAGCATGGTCATGAAGTCGGCCAAGATCTGGGTCGGGTGGAATTCGTTGGTCAGGCCGTTCCAGACCGGGACTCCGGCGTAGGCGCCCAGCTCTTCCACGATCTCCTGACCGTAGCCGCGGTATTCGATACCGTCATACATTCGACCCAGTACACGAGCGGTGTCCTTCATGGACTCCTTGTGACCGATTTGGGAACCGCTTGGGCCAAGGTAGGAGACTTGCGCGCCCTGGTCGAAGGCCGCCACTTCAAACGCACAACGAGTACGGGTGGAGGTCTTCTCGAAAATCAGGGCGATGTTCTTGCCGACCAGATGCTTGCGCTCGTAGCCACCGTATTTGGCTTTCTTCAGGTCGATGGCCAAGTCGATCATGTATTGGATTTCGCGCGGGGTGAAGTCCAGCAGTTTCAGGAAGTTACGGTTACGCAGATTAAAAGCCATGATGAGTTCTCTCTATATATGTTTCAGACCAGTTCGGGCAGTAGTGTTGACTACGCATTCTCAGTACAGCTATCGGTAATTACGCATGTACGGTGCGGGTGGCGACGATATTGGTGCCGGCTTCCCCTTTGAGGATGGCGAGGCCATCTTCCAGCGAGCCGATGCCGACCATGCCGCCGGTCGCTTTGACAAATTCACAGGAGGCTTCGACTTTCGGTCCCATGGAACCTGCATCGAACTTGACCCCGGCCAGCTCGTCCGGGCTGGTGACCCGCAGCGGACGCTGGGTCGGTTTGCCCCAATCCAGATAGACGGCATCGGCATCGGTCA
>NZ_JAAKNE010000241.1:0-1586 GCF_049170755.1 Aeromonas sp. 604176 | reverse complement strand
AGGGCCCGCCAGCGTGGCGGGTCATAAGAGGAAGAATATGAATATCAGTGCGATAGCCAAGGATCTGGTGCCCCTGCTCGGGGGCAAGGAGAACATTGTCAGCGCTGCCCACTGCGCCACCCGGCTGCGGTTGGTGCTGGCCGATGACAGCAAGGTAAACAAGGCCGCCATCGACAAGCTGGAGGGGGTCAAGGGGTGCTTTAGCAACGCGGGCCAAATTCAGGTGATCTTCGGCACCGGTCTGGTCAACAAGGTCTATGCGGAGTTTGTGACGCTGACCGGTACCGGCACCGCCAGCAAGGCGGAGCTGACCGACATGGCGGCGGCCAAGCTCAACGTGGCCCAGCGGTTGGCGCGAACCCTCTCCAACATCTTCGTGCCGATCATTCCGGCCATCGTCGCCTCGGGCTTGCTGATGGGGCTGCTCGGCATGGTGCGCACCTACGGTTGGGTCAATGCCGACAGCGCCCTGTTTGTGATGCTCGACATGTTCAGCTCGGCGGCCTTTATCATACTGCCGATCCTCATCGGCTTTACGGCGGCGCGGGAGTTTGGCGGCAATCCGTATCTCGGGGCGACCCTCGGTGGCATCCTCACCCACCCGGCGCTGACCAACGCCTGGGGCGTGGCCGGTGGCTTCAAGACTATGGACTTCTTCGGGCTGGATGTTGCGATGATCGGCTATCAGGGCACCGTCTTCCCGGTGCTCTTGGCGGTCTGGTTTATGTCCCATCTGGAGAAACAGCTGCGCAAGCGCATTCCGGATGCGCTGGATCTGATCCTCACCCCGTTCCTGACCGTCATCATCACCGGTTTCGTGGCGCTGCTCTTTATCGGCCCGGCGGGTCGGGTATTGGGGGATGGCATCTCGTTCGGTCTGAGTGCCCTCTATGAGCAGGCGGGCTGGCTGGCGGGGCTGGTATTTGGCGGCACTTACTCGCTTATCGTCATCACCGGCATCCACCACAGCTTCCACGCCATCGAGGCGGGGCTGCTGGCTAATCCGCAAATTGGCGTCAACTTCCTGCTGCCCATCTGGGCTATGGCCAACGTGGCGCAGGGCGGGGCTTGCCTCGCGGTCTACTTCAAGACTCGCGACGTGAAGATCAAGGCCATTACCGTGCCGGCTGCCATGTCCTGCCTGCTGGGTATCACGGAAGCGGCCATCTTCGGGGTGAACCTGCGCTACATCAAACCCTTCCTCGCCGGTCTGTTTGGCGGGGCCTGCGGCGGCGCCTACGTGGTGGCGGCCAAGGTGGGGATGACGGCGGTGGGGCTGACCGGTATTCCCGGCATGGCCATCGTCCAGCCCATGAGCCTGATTCATTACATCATCGGGCTGGTGATCGCCTTTGGCGCCGCCTTCGCCGCATCCTACCTGCTCAAGTACAAGGTGGAGTGATGAAGGAAAGCGATCTTCTCAACCAGATTGTCCGGTCGCTGCTGGCCGGACAGCTCAAGGCGGCGGCAGATCCCCATCGGCCCCGCTGGCATCTGGCAGCCCCGGTGGGGCTGCTCAACGATCCCAACGGTTTTATCGAGCATGACGGGCGCTACCACCTCTTCTACCAGTGGAACCCGCTCGG
>NZ_JAAKNE010000240.1:0-1719 GCF_049170755.1 Aeromonas sp. 604176 | reverse complement strand
GCGCTGGCCCGCTGTGATGCCGATAATCCGGTGTTTTATGAGGATGAAGTCGATATAGACCTCAATCCCAAATTAGGAGCCGACTGGATGTTCAGAGCGCAGCAAAAGCGGGTTGTCACACCGGGGCAGAATGCCAAGCATTATCTGGCAGGCGTTCTCCACGCAGGCAACGGAAGGGTACTTTACGTCAGCGGGATCAAGAAAAACTCATCGCTGTTTATTGCCATGCTGGAAAAGCTGCGCCACCACTACCGACGAGCCAAAACCATCACGTTGATCCTCGATAACTACATCATTCACAAAAGCAAACAGACCGAGCGATGGTTGAAGAAGAACCCCAAGTTCTGCCTGGTGTTCCAGCCAGTTTACAGCCCTTGGGTTAATCACATCGAACGGCTGTGGCACAAGTTACATGAAACCATCACGCGCAATCATCAATGCAGAGGGATGGCCAGCCTGCTGGCCCGAGTGAAACACTTCATGGATACCGTGTCTCCTTTCCCGGGGAATGGCTATGGTACAGCGAAGGTGTAGCACTATTGGGATCAGTTATTTAGAGTGGCAGTCACAGTCAATACAATGTGTCGGTCTGCAAATCTCCATATCTTTGACTTTTGTGAGCTGAATATCGGTAGGTGGATAGGGCCTTCAATATTTCTTTACGTCCAAATTCCATATAGTCCGGGCAATTAGTCAGATGTGGGCTACTCGCCCACAACTGTCAATGCTCTAAAACCGCTAGCCAGAGAGAGGTTCCCTTGGCTAGCCTGTTCAATGTGGTTGCTCCACCACATCATCATTATCACTCGTTGCTCAAAGTAATCTGCACGATTATAGGCACGGCGGATCTCGTTCTCGTCTGCGTGAGACAGTGCTGCCTCGATGGCATCAGGGTTGAATCCCTGTTCGTTTAGAGTGGTGCTACCCAGCGAGCGCAAACCGTGGGCCACCAGTCGTCCGCCATAGCCCAGTCGCTTGAGGGCGGCATTCGCGCTCTGGTCGTTGATGTGGCCGAGTGGATCACGGTAGCCGGGGAACACGAAGGGGCGGTGGCCACTAATCGGTTTCATCCGTTCCAGCAGGGATATTGCTTGTGGTGTCAGAGGGACTCGGTGCGGGCGTTCCTTCTTCATCCGATCTTCAGGGATGTTCCAGACTTTGGCATCGATATCGATCTCATCCCAGCGAGTACCTGCGGATTCGCCTGGGCGAACCAAGGTATGCAAGCTCCATTCAATTTGGCAGCGTGTTGTGAGGTCTAACCTCCCATTTGCAATGTCTGCCATCAGATGTGGCAACTCTGCTGGCTTGAGGGTCGGCATGTGCTTTTTGGTGGGTTTCTTGAATACCTTACGAATGGCAGAGCAAGGATTAGCCTGGAGAAGGCCATGATTGACGCTATAGTCGAGAATTTCGTTAATCCTCTGGCAGAGGCGACGTACAGTCTCATGTTTGCCATCTGCTTCAATTGGGCGAAGAATTTCAATAACTTTAGGCGCACGTATCTGGTCTATGGGCATTGAGCCAATGAAGGGCAACACATAGAGTTCAAGGGAGCGCCACGAATCGGTGGCATAGGCGTCTGTCACATTGTGGCGTTTCAATTCCAGCCATTTGCACGCCATGCGTTCGAACGTGTTAGCACTAGGGAAGGTGCGAATAAGTCATATGGCACGAGAGCATTTACTGGTAACCCATTGATATTAAATGACTAAAATT
>NZ_JAAKNE010000239.1:0-1734 GCF_049170755.1 Aeromonas sp. 604176 | reverse complement strand
TTGACCCCTTCGGTGGCCATCAGCGCCTTGTACTGATCGGTCAGCGAGGCGTTCGGTTCGGTCAGGATGCGCTCGAAGTCATCTGTGGTCAGGGCTGTCAGCTCGACCCGGATCGGCAGACGGCCCTGCAGCTCGGGGATGAGGTCGGACGGCTTGGCGATCTGGAAGGCGCCGGAGGCGACAAACAGGATGTGGTCGGTCTTGACCATGCCGTGCTTGGTGTTGACGGTGCAGCCCTCGACCAGCGGCAGCAGGTCGCGCTGTACCCCTTCACGGGAGACATCGGGGCCCGAGCTCTCGCCGCGCTTGCAGATCTTGTCGATCTCGTCGAGGAAGACGATGCCGTTGTTCTCGACAGCGGCGATGGCTTTCTGCTTCAGCTCTTCAGGATTGACCAGACGGGCCGCTTCCTCTTCGATCAGCGCCTTCATGGCCTCTTTGACCTTGATCTTGCGCTTCTTCTTCTGGTTCTGGCCCAGGTTCTGGAACAGTCCCTGCAGCTGGTTGGCCATCTCTTCCATGCCCGGCGGGGTCATGATTTCGACGCCCATCGGGGAGGCGGAGAGTTCCAGCTCGATCTCCTTGTCATCCAGCTGACCTTCCCGCAGTTTCTTGCGGAAGATCTGGCGGGTGTTGGAGTTGTCGGCTTTCTCTTCTTCACCCCAGGTGTTGCGCGGGTTGGGCAACAGGGCGTCGAGGATGCGCTCCTCGGCGGCTTCCTCGGCGCGATATTTCATCTTCTCCATCTCGGTTTCGCGCACCAGCTTGATGGCGGCATCGGTCAGATCGCGGATGATGCTGTCCACTTCCTTGCCGACGTAGCCCACCTCAGTGAACTTGGTCGCTTCCACCTTGATGAAGGGGGCGTTGGCCAGTTTGGCCAGACGACGGGCGATTTCGGTCTTGCCGACACCGGTCGGGCCGATCATCAGGATGTTTTTCGGGGTCACTTCATGGCGCATCTCTTCGTTGAGTTGCATCCGGCGCCAGCGGTTGCGCAGGGCAACGGCAACGGCACGCTTGGCATCGGCCTGACCAATGATGTGACGATCCAGCTCGTGGACGATTTCTCTCGGGGTCATCTCGGACATGATGGTGTTCCTGTATCCGGGGCGGGCAGTGCCCACCCCTTGGGAAATTGGGTTGGCTGGCGCCTTATTTGGCAACGTAGTCCAGCACTTCGATGGTGTGGTTGCCGTTGGTGAAGACGCAGATGTCGCCCGCAATCTTGAGGGACTTCTCGACAATGCTCCTGGCATCCAGCTCGGTGTTTTCCAGCAGGGCGATGGCGGCGGACTGGGCGAAGTTGCCACCGCTGCCGATGGCGATGAGATCGTGCTCCGGCTGCACCACGTCACCGTTGCCGGTGATGATGAAGGATTTGTGTTCGTCGGCCACGGCCAGCAGTGCTTCGAGGCGGCGCAGGGCGCGATCGGTGCGCCAATCTTTGGCCAGCGCCACGGCGGCGCGCTCCAGATTACCCTGATGGGCCTGCAGTTTTGCTTCGAAACGTTCGAGCAGGGTGAAGGCGTCGGCGGTACCGCCAGCGAAACCTGCCAGCACCTTGCCGTTATAGAGGCGATGAACCTTGCGGGCGTTGCCCTTCATGACGGTGTTGCCAAGAGAGACCTGGCCATCGCCACCGATGACGACCTGACCGTTGCGGCGAACTGAAACTATGGTAGTCACTTTACTTACCTCGCTTGAGCCGAATGACGGCCTGACTGTGCATGG
>NZ_JAAKNE010000238.1:0-1743 GCF_049170755.1 Aeromonas sp. 604176 | reverse complement strand
CCGCATCTTGAGGTGGTAGATCAGCATGTCGTCGGTCAGTGCGGACAGGGGACCGTCAAATCCCGCCTCCTCGGCCAGTTTGGCAACAAACTGCACCAGGCTGAGATCCTGCTCCTTGATCCAGGCAGGCTGCAGCAGTTCCAGCAGCTCTTCGATACGATGACATTGCATAGACGACCTCTTTAATCTGTCTTGTGAAACTCAGGCAACCTTACCCATCAAGGCTACTTCGATACGATCCCGGCCATTATGCTTGGCCTGATAGAGCGCCGCATCCGCTTTCTGGATAAGCTCGGCAATGGAGTGATGCTGATCCGGCACCAGGGTCGCCACCCCGAAGCTGCAACTGACCCGCCCCGAGACCCGGGATTTGTGGTGGGGAATGCCGAGGGCTCGCAACGAGGTACGCACCTGCTCGGCGATCTGCATGGCCCCCTGCAAGGTGGTGCAGGGCAGCAGCAGGGCGAACTCCTCTCCGCCGTAACGGGCAGCGAGATCGTCTTCCCGCCGCAGCACTTCGGCCAGCAGGCTCGCCACCTGTTGCAGGCACTGGTCCCCCACCTGGTGACCATAGTGATCATTGAACTGCTTGAAGTAGTCCACATCCACCAGCACCAGAGAGAGAGGCGCCCTGGCACGGTGGCAGCGACGCCAGGCGCGCGCCAGGGAGTCGTCGAGATGGGCCCGGTTGGCGATGCCGGTCAGACCGTCGAGGCGGGACGTGAGCTTGAGGTGCTCGGAGACCGCCTTCAGCTCGGCCACCAGATCCGCATTGGAAAAACTGTGGTAGAGAGAGGCCACCTGATCCCGCCGCAGGCGCCGCAGCAGGGTCGGCAGAAAGACGAACAGATACCCCGCCAGCATGCAGGAGACGATACGCTCCTGGGTGTTGCCGCCACTGAGCTCGAACAACATGGCAAACCCGAGGGGCAGCACGGCCCCATAGAGGGTACGACGGCTGCCGAACAGCATGATGGCGCTGCCGGTCAGGATCAGGCTGGAGAGCATCATCATGGCGGCACGATAGGTGTCGGGCAGCTTGTCCATATAGAGCAGCACGCCCAGTGCCCAGACGATGGAGGTGATGGTCACCCCGACAAAGAGTTCGCGCTCGAGCACCGGCAGCGGAAACTCCGCCAGCCTGGGCTGGCGCCAGCGCAAATGCCACCAGCGCCCCAGCAACAGCAGCAGGACCAGACCGAGCCAGCCCAGCGACTCGCTGGCCGGCAGGTAATCGTGGAACAGCAGGCTCCAGCTGATCGCCAGCAGCCCCAGGCAAGGCAGGCTGAAGGAGGCATGGGTATAGAGCTGGACCATGATGGCCCGCCGCACCTGATATTTCACACTCTGTGTCAACTGGGTACTCCCTGTACAAGAGCCGCACAGTTTAACACTCCCCTTTCCTGCTCAACAATCAATCGACCGCTATTAAGCTGCCACTCAGCGCGTCCTCTCCCGCACAGGCCCCGACAGACCCTTTTCTGCAGGGTCGAATGGCGCAGCCCTCCCTCACCCTTTCTCCAGCTCGTCGAGGATGGGGCACTGGGGATTCGCATCTCCGTGACAGCAGCTCACCACCTCCTCGAGGGCGCTGAGCATGGCTTGCAAACCGGCGATGCGGGAGCGCAGATCGACGATTTTCTCCTGGGCCAGCTTCTTCACCTGGGCACTGGTTCTGTGCTCGTCCCGATAGAGCGCCAGCAGCTCCTGACACTCCTCCAGATTGAAGCCGGTCTCCCGCGC
>NZ_JAAKNE010000237.1:0-1743 GCF_049170755.1 Aeromonas sp. 604176 | reverse complement strand
CCCATTACTGGGTGATAGCTGCTCGCGCAGTACCGGGTTCCTGCTTCATCGGGCGGCCTGATTGCACCACGCCTCCACAGGCTAAAACGGCGTGTCCCGCCGCTAAAATATTGCGAGCGCCGTTCACATCGGCGTTCGCCTCATAACCACACGCAGCGCATTTAAACTGGCTTTGCGTCTGGCGGTTATCCTTCGCAGTATGCCCACAACAGGCGCACTGCTGGCTCGTGTAGGCCGGGTTTATCGCCAACACCTGACCGCCTCGCCATGCCTGCTTATATTCGAGCTGGCGGCGCAGCTCAAACCAGCCCTGATCTAATATCGAACGATTCAGCCCTGATTTTGCCCGGACGTTGCGCCCCGGCTGGCTGGTCGTGCCCGCTGCTGATTTTGACATGCTGGCAACCTTCAAATCCTCAATGACGATCATCGCGTGGTTTTTGCTGATAGTCGTTGTGACCTTGTGAAGGTAATCGCGGCGGGTATTGGCGATATGTGAGTGCAGCCGCTGGATCTTGGCTTTTTGTTTCTTCCAGTTGCTGCTGAACTTTACCTTTTTGCTCAACTGGCGTTGGAGCCTTGCCAGCTTGGTCTGATTGGTTTTGAAGCTGTTGACGGGCTCAAACACCGTGCCGTCTGACAGGGTTGCGAGCTTGGCGATCCCCGCATCCAGCCCGACCATTGAGCCGGAGGGGTGAATTGGCTCAAGCGTCTCCTGCTCGACCTGAAAGGAGATATACCAGTGCCCGGCTGCTTGGCTGACGGTCGCGTTTTTAATTTTCCCTTCAACTGGCTGGGACTGACGGAACTTGACCCACGCCAGCCCGGCAGGCAGCTTCACGCGACCCTTTTCAAGGCGGCAATACTTGTCGAAGTTGACGAACCGGATAGCGTCGCGGTTGTCGCTTTTTTTCTTGAATACGGGTGCCTTGGCGGCGAGTTTCTTATCAAAGCAGCGCATCCACGCGCCATGCAAATCCTTGAGCTTCTGCTGGAGGTTGTCGGTATATGCCTCGGCCAGAAAGGCCATTTCTGGGTCTTTCTTCCAACTGGTGAGCATCCTGTTCAGCTCAAAGGCAGAAGGCAGTTTTTCGCCAGCATCCAGAATGCGTTTGGTTTCTGCCAGCCCGTGATTCCAGACATAACGAGCACAACCGCCCAACTGGCGCAGGCGTTGCGCTTGTTGTTCGGTCGGTTCGAGTCGGAATTTGTAGGCTTTCAGAATTTGCATTTAGCGCTCAGTGTGTAGCATTATTGCCATATCTATTAAGCCCGATTGAGTGACAGAATGCAATTCACTAAAATTAATAAATCACGCCATGCGGCCTACGTTTTGCACGTACATTTGGTGTTTATCACCAAGTATCGAAAGCCGATATTGGGGGATCTGCATCACGCTTCCTTCGGTCAGTGTGCGGCAGAGGTTTGCAGAGATTTTGGTGCGGAACTGAAAGAGTGTGACGGAGAGGCTGATCATGTTCACATGCTGATAGAGTACGCGCCAACGGTGCAGCTATCGGTACTGGTGAACTCGTTAAAGGCGGTCACATCAAGGCGACTGCGTAATGAATTTCTGGACTTGAGAGGTGCTTACAGCAAACCCGTACTCTGGTCACGCTCTTACTTTGCGGGCTCTTGCGGCGGAGCACCGTTGGAGGTGATCAAGCAATACATTCAAAACCAGCGGGGCTGACGCCCCGGCGAAATTCCCCTCCCACCTACGTCGGAGGGAGTCCCCTTTCG
>NZ_JAAKNE010000236.1:0-1772 GCF_049170755.1 Aeromonas sp. 604176 | reverse complement strand
GTCCCCTGCTCCGACGAGATGCAGAAGCGGGAGCGCCGCTCCTGTGGCCAGCCGGACTTCCTGCTGCGCAGCGTGCGCTGACACTTCACGTTCGGGCCCTTCGCGGGCCCGATGTGCCATGAACCTCAAGGAGCCTGATGGATGAAAGCCAAGGCAGGATGTCTGGCCGGGAACTGGACAGGCGATATGGCCAGACGACGTGTCAGCACGTCAAGTGCGCTCTGCCGACTCAACCCTCCTCTGTCGCACAGGCAGACTCACCATCAGAAACAGGAAACCATCATATGACGCTCTTTGCCGAACTGGGGATGCGCTATCCCGTCATTCAGGCCCCCATGGCGGGCGTGCAGGACAGCGCCCTGGCGATGGCGGCGACCAGTGCGGGGGCACTGGGCTCCCTGCCTGCCGCCATGCTGAGTGGTGCCGATCTGCGCCAGGAGCTGAGCCGCCTCGCCGCCAGCGGGCCGGGCCCATACAACATCAACTTCTTTTGCCATCGGCAGCACGAGCCGGAACCGGCAGCGGAGCAGCGCTGGCGCCAGGTACTGTTACCCTATTACGCCGAGTTCGGGGTGGATGCCGCTGCGCCGTCGCGAGCCCCCTCTCGGGCCCCCTTCAATGACGAGCATGCGGCCCTGCTTGCAGAGTTCAAACCTGCCGTGGTCAGTTTCCACTTCGGCTTGCCCGAGCCCGAATTGCTTGCCCAGGTAAAAGCCACAGGCGCAAAAGTGTTTGCCAGCGCCACCACGGTGGCAGAAGCGCAGTGGCTTGCTGACCACGGAGCCGATGCCGTCATCGCCCAGGGGCTGGAGGCGGGTGGCCATCGCGGTCACTTCCTGAGTGAGGATCTCAGCTTGCAGCAGGGCACCTTTACCCTTCTACCACAGGTAGTGGCGGCAGTGGATCTGCCTGTCATCGCCGCCGGGGGCATAGTCGACGGCAAGGGGATCAAGGTTGCCTTGACACTGGGGGCCAGCGCAGTCCAGATGGGAACGGCGTTCCTCTGTTGCCACGAGGCGACGACCTCGCCCCTGCACCGTGCGGCGCTGAAGGGGAGGCATGGCCAACACACCGCACTGACCAATCTGTTCAGCGGCCGTCCGGCGCGGGGGATAGTCAACCGCTTGATGCGGGAACTCGGCCCCCTTTCGGCGCTGCCGCCAGACTTCCCGTATGCCAGCGGCGCATTGGCTCCGTTGCGTGCCGCAGCCGAAAAGGCGGGAGACCGCGGTTTCTCGCCACTCTGGGCCGGGCAGAACATATCGGGTTGCCGCTCCATGGCGGCAGCCGAGCTGATCGCTGCCTGGGTTGCTGAGGCAGGACTGGTCTGAGCGTCACTTTGCGATTCTCTTCCTTTATATATGGATTGATATGGTCAGCAACCCTTCGAACAGGAGACGGGCAGAGAGGAACGGGAGGCAATAGGGTGCAGAATGAGCCCTTTCCGGGCTTGTCCTGTGAGTAAGTCTGTATAAAAGCTGTGTTTTGATATGAATAACTAAGAATTTGCATTTTTTTGCAATTTTATTGCGATGAAGGCTTGCCAATGTGATCTATGTCTCTATAATGCGCCTCCATCGACAGGGCAAGCGGCAACGCAAACAAGCCGGTCGGTAGCCTCGAAAAGCCTTTGAAAATAAGGCTTGACTCGAGAAGGCGGTTGAGTAGAATGCCACTCCCGCAGCAGCCAAAAGCTGCGTCGCTCTTTAACAATTTGAATCAAGCAATCTGTGTGGGCACTCACAGCATCGAGCATCAAAAACAATTTTTGA
>NZ_JAAKNE010000235.1:0-1793 GCF_049170755.1 Aeromonas sp. 604176 | reverse complement strand
GAGCAGCGCTTCGAGTACCGTATCGGCGAGCAGGGTGTGGCGAGCGGCGATTTTCGTGCCGAGAGCATCTACTTCCTGCTGACCGCCCGCTTCTATGATGGCGATCCCAGCAACAACTACCATAACCGGGATCGCTACAAGGCGGGGGATCCCCATTGGCGCGGCGACTTCAAGGGCTTGATCGCCAAGATCGACTACATCAAGGATCTCGGCTTCACCGCCATCTGGGTGACGCCACCGGTGGAGAACCGCTCCGGCCTCGACTACCACGGCTACCACGCCTACGACTTCTACCGGGTCGATCCCCGTCTGGAGTCGCCGGGGGCGGGTTACCGGGAGTTCATCCAGGCGGCCCACGCCAAGGGGCTCAAGGTGATCCAGGATGTGGTGCTCAACCACTCGAGCCAGTACGGCCTGCGCGGCAAGACCTGGATCGATCGCCTGCCCGTCAAATACTACGTACCGGCGGGGTCGAGCCAGGGGCTCATCAACAACGGCCCCTATCAGGGCAACCTCGGGGACTACGCCAGCGCCAACCGCTGTGACGACGACAACCCGGTGGCTCCCGACTGGTACAAGGCCCGCTGCCAGTCCGATCCGGCGGGCACCCAGCCTCTGGTGGACCCCAAGACAGGCGCCACCGTGCCGAGTGCTGGCTACAACCCCAACCGCTTCTTCGGCATCGACGCCCAGACCCTGGATCCCGCCTGGTATCACCTGGACGGTTTCATGTCAGGCGGTGACTGGGAGAGCCCGCTCGCCCTGCAGCGCAAACACATGGCGGGGGATTGCATCGATCTCGCCACCGGCAACCAGAACGTCAAGGACTACCTCAACGGCGCCATCCGCCAGTACCTCGACATGGGGGTTGACGCCATTCGCATCGATACCTTGAAGCACATCGAGCGGGACGAGCTGCTGACCTATGTCCACGACTGGCAGGCCCACAAGCCGGGGTTGTTCGTCTTTGGCGAGAACCTGGTCAAGGGCACCGGCTGGGGCTCTGAGCTGGCCAACGACAATGCCTCGGCGGTGATCCGTCCCTGGTGGTATACCCGCACCACGCCGAACCCGGCGGATCCCCGGGCAGGGGGCGATTCCGGCCTCTCTGTGCTGGACTTCTCCCTCTTCTCCACCTTCCGTGACAACGTCACCCGGGGGAGCTTTGGCGGGGTGGGCGGGATCTTTGCCATGGACTGGGTCTATGGGGATGCCACCAAGCTCATCACCTTCTTCCAGAACCATGACGTGGGGCCGGATAACGACTTCAAGTACCGCTACGGCGGGGAAGAGGGCAATGCGGCCATGACCTACAACCTGCTCTGGACGGCGCGGGGCATCCCGACCCTCTACTACGGGGAGGAGGTGATGTTCCAGGCGGGCAAGCCTCAGGATATCGACGGGGCCACCATGACGGTGGATCAGACTGGTCGTGCCTACTACGGGGAGGTGCTGGACAACCCGGCCACTCCGAGCCACCCGCTCTACCAGCACATCAAGCGCCTGAACCAGATCCGCAAGGCGGTGCCCGCCCTGCAGAAGGCGCCCATGAGCCAGGTGAACGAGTGGAGCAGCGGCATCAGCTTCGTGCGTGACCTGAGCGCTCAAGGCAGCTATGCTGCCGTGGGCCTCGCGGCCAGTTCGGCCCAGCAAATAAACCTGAGTGGCCTGAAGAACGGCACCTATACGGATGCGGTGACCGGCGCGAGTCAGAACGTCAGCAACGGCAGTCTGAGCTTTGCGGTGCCCGCCTATTCGGCACGGGTCTGGGTACTGAACGGCCCGGGCAAGGT
>NZ_JAAKNE010000234.1:0-1858 GCF_049170755.1 Aeromonas sp. 604176 | reverse complement strand
AGTTGGTACCCATGATTAGCACACTGCTTACCAAGATTATCGGCAGCCGGAACGACAGAACGCTCAAGGCTTTGCGCAAAATTGTAAAACAGATCAATGCCATGGAGCCGCAGTTCGAGGCTCTGTCCGATGCCGAGTTGCAGGCCAAAACGGCTGAATATCGTCAGCGTATCGAGCAGGGTGAGACCCTGGAGCAGTTGCTGCCGGAAGCGTTCGCGACCGTGCGTGAAGCCTCCAAGCGGGTGTTTGGCATGCGTCACTTCGACGTGCAGCTGATCGGCGGCATGGTGCTGAACTCCAACCGTATCGCGGAAATGAAAACCGGTGAAGGTAAGACTCTTACTGCGACTCTGCCAGCTTATCTGAACGCCCTGAGTGGCCGCGGTGTGCACGTCGTGACGGTGAACGACTATTTGGCCAAGCGTGATGCGGAGGCGAACCGCCCGCTGTTTGCCTTCCTAGGCATGACCGTCGATTGCAACGTGCCCGGTATGGATGCATCCCAGAAGCGTGACGCCTACGCAGCCGACATTACCTACGGTACCAACAACGAATTCGGTTTTGACTACCTGCGCGACAACATGGCGTTCTCGCCAGAGCAGCGCGTACAGCGTCCGCTCAACTACGCGCTGGTGGATGAGGTGGACTCGGTGCTTATCGATGAAGCCCGTACTCCGCTGATCATCTCCGGTCCGGCCGAAGACAGCTCCGAGCTCTATATCCGCGTCAACAAACTGATCCCGCTGCTGGTCAAACAGGACAAGGAAGACACCGAAGAGTACACCGGTGACGGTCACTACACGGTGGACGAGAAGAACCGTCAGGCGCTGCTGACCGAAAACGGTCAGATCTTCGTGGAAGAGCTGCTCAAGAAAGAGGGGCTGCTGGACGAGAACGACTCGCTGTTCTCTGCCTCCAACATCAGCCTGCTGCACCACGTCAATGCGGGTCTGCGTGCTCACACCCTGTTCGAGCGCAACGTGGACTACATCGTCCAGAAAGACGAGATCGTCATCGTCGACGAGCACACCGGCCGTACCATGCCGGGCCGTCGCTGGTCCGATGGTCTGCATCAGGCCGTTGAAGCGAAGGAAGGGGTGAAGATCCAGAACGAGAACCAGACACTGGCATCCATCACCTTCCAGAACTACTTCCGCCTCTACAACAAGCTGGCGGGGATGACAGGTACTGCGGATACCGAAGCCTTTGAATTCCAGCAGATTTATGGCCTGGATACCGTGGTTATCCCGACCAACAAGCCGATGGTGCGCAAAGACATGGGCGATCTGGTCTACCTGACCGCCAATGAGAAGTATGCCGCCATCATCGAAGATATCCGTCAGTGCGTGGCCAAGGGCCAGCCTGTACTGGTTGGTACCGTCTCTATCGAGAACTCCGAGCTGCTCTCCGGCATCCTGACCAAGGAGAAGATCCCGCACAAAGTGCTGAACGCCAAGTTCCACGCCATGGAAGCGGAGATCGTCGCCCAGGCCGGTCAGACTGGCGCGGTCACTATCGCCACCAACATGGCCGGTCGTGGTACCGACATTGTGTTGGGCGGCAACTGGCAGGCAGAGCTTGCCAAGCTGGAGAACCCGACCAGCGAGCAGATTGCCGAGCTGAAAGCCGCCTGGCAGGTGCGTCACGATGCGGTGCTGGCCGCTGGTGGTCTGCACATTATCGGCACCGAGCGTCACGAATCCCGTCGTATCGACAACCAGCTGCGCGGCCGTTCCGGTCGTCAGGGTGATCCGGGTTCCTCCCGTTTCTACCTCTCCATGGAAGATACCCTGATGCGGATCTTCGCCTCCGATCGCGTGACCGGCATGATGAAGAAGCTGGGCATGGAAGAGGGCGA
>NZ_JAAKNE010000233.1:0-1870 GCF_049170755.1 Aeromonas sp. 604176 | reverse complement strand
ATGCCGGTCTACGATGCCCTGTATGACGGTGGTCTGGCCCATCAGCTCTGTCGCCACGAGCAGGGTGCCGCCATGGCGGCGGTGGGTTATGCCCGCGCCTCCGGTCAGGTGGGAGTCTGCATCGCCACCTCCGGCCCCGGCGCCACCAATCTGGTGACCGGTCTGGCGGAGGCGCTGCTCGATTCGGTGCCTCTGGTGGCCATCAGCGGTCAGGTGCCCTGTTCCGCCATCGGCACCGATGCGTTTCAGGAGGTCGACGTGCTCGGCATGTCCCTCTCCTGTACCAAGCACTCCTTTATGGTGACCGATGCCGCCGATCTGGGGCGGGTGCTGGCAGAAGCTTTCGCCATCGCCACCGAAGGGCGCCCCGGGCCTGTGCTGATCGACCTGCCCAAGGATGTGCAGCTGGCCGCAGTGCCTCCCCAGAGCCCGCTGTTTGCGGTGGAAGAGCCGGAGGTGCTCAATCCCTCGGATCTGGCCGCGGCCCGCACCCTGCTGGCTGCCGCCGAGCGTCCGGTGCTTTACGTCGGTGGCGGGGTGGGTATGGCCAATGCCGAGCAGCAGTTGCGTGACTTTGCCGCCGCAACCGGCATGCCTGCGGTCACCACCCTCAAGGGGATTGGCGCGCTCGACCCCGATAGCGCCGTTTATCTGGGCATGCTCGGCATGCACGGCACCAAGGCCGCCAACTACGCGGTGCAGCAGTGCGATCTGCTGCTGGTGGTGGGCGCCCGTTTCGATGATCGGGTGACCGGCAAGCTGGAGGAGTTCGCCCCCGAAGCCAAGGTGATCCATCTCGATGTGGATGCTGCCGAGTTCGGCAAGCGCCGCGCCGCCGAGGTGGGTA
The DNA here is from genome assembly GCF_049170755.1 of Aeromonas sp. 604176. Lineage (NCBI taxonomy): Bacteria > Pseudomonadati > Pseudomonadota > Gammaproteobacteria > Aeromonadales > Aeromonadaceae > Aeromonas > Aeromonas sp. 604176. Next base: position 1,023 of record NZ_JAAKNE010000233.1, on the reverse strand, counting down.
TCACCACGGATCTCAAACAGGTGCTGCCGCGCTTCGCCATGACTCTCGACATCGCCCCCTGGCGTGAGCACTGCGCCGCCATGGCCCGCGAATATGCCTTTCGCTACGACCATCCCGGTCATGCCATCTACGCTCCGGCTTTTCTCAAGCAGCTCTCCGCTAGGTTGCCGGAGAGCAGCGTGGTCGCCTGCGACGTGGGTCAGCACCAGATGTGGGTGGCCCAGCACATGCGCTTCACCAGTCCGCGCAACCACCTCTCCAGCGCCGGTCTCGGCACCATGGGCTTCGGTCTGCCGGCCGCCATCGGGGCCAAGATGTCGCGCCCCAATGATGAAGTGGTGCTGGTGAGCGGCGACGGCTCTTTCATGATGAACGTGCAGGAGCTTGGCACCATCCGCCGCGCCCAACTCAAGGTGAAGATGGTGCTGCTGGACAACCAGCGCCTCGGCATGGTGCGCCAGTGGCAGGAGCTATTCTTCGACGGCCGCTACAGCGAGACCATCCTTTCCGACAACCCCGATTTCGTCGCCCTGGCTGCCGCCTTCGGCATCCCCGGCGAAACCATCACATGCAAGGAGCAGATAGCCGGCGCCCTCGATCGCCTGCTGGCAAGCGAGAGTGCCTACTTGCTGCATGTGGCTATTTCAGAGGAAGAAAACGTCTGGCCCCTGGTTCCGCCGGGAGTCGCCAACCACCAGATGATGGAGCAACGCCCATGAACCCGCACACCCTTGCCCAGCCAGCATTTGCACAACACACCCTGCATATCCACGCCCAGCCCAGACCCGAAGTGATGGAGCGGGTGCTGCGGGTGGTGCGTCACCGCGGCTTCAATCTCTGCGCCTTGAATATGGAGCAGGATTGCCAACAGCTGCGGATCACGGTTACTGTCGAGTCGGTGCGTCCCATCCAGCAGTTGTGGAGCCAGCTGGTGAAGCTGGTGGACGTCTCCCGGGTCGATGCACTGGAACAGCAACCCCGGATCAGAGCTTAAGGAGCCAAGCCAATGTCACAGCCTTCCCA
>NZ_JAAKNE010000232.1:0-1908 GCF_049170755.1 Aeromonas sp. 604176 | reverse complement strand
GGAAATACATGTTCTGAATCGGCCTGTTATTTGACCTTGCGCAGACAATCTGGGTAGATTGTCACCCTAAGATGACGGAGCATATGTTGTAATCGCACAACAATAAGTGAGGTCGTCTAGCACCCCGGATGGGTGTCAGGCACCAACAAGATAAGGATGTGGAATGAACGAAAAGTACGCCGCACTACGCGCCAACGTAGGTATGCTGGGTCAGCTGCTGGGTAAATCCATCAAGGATCATCAGGGTCAGGCCTTTCTCGACAAGATCGAAACCATTCGCCAATTGGCCAAGTCCTCCCGCAAGGGCAATGAATCAGACCGGGAACGTCTGCTCGATACCCTGCGCACCCTGAGCGATGATGAACTGCTGCCGGTGGCCCGCGCCTTCAGCCAGTTCCTCAATCTGGCCAACGTGGCGGAACAGTTCCACACCATCTCCCGTCGCTGCGAAGAGCAGGTCTGCACCCCGGATCCGCTGGAGCAGATGTTCGACAAGCTGAAAGCCTCCAACCTGTCGCAAGAGGCCATCATTCAGGCCGTGCGCGAGCTGGATATCGATCTGGTGCTGACCGCTCACCCCACCGAGGTGACCCGTCGCACCCTGATCCACAAGCACGTACAGCTCAACGACTGCCTCGAGGCGCTGGAGCTTTCCGACCTGCTGCCCCGCGAGCGGGACAAGATCCTCAATCGCATCGAACAGCTCATCAATCAGGCGTGGCACACCAACGAGATCCGCGAACAGCGCCCGACGCCGGTCGACGAGGCCAAGTGGGGTTTTGCGGTGGTGGAGAACAGCCTGTGGCCCGCCATTCCCGAATTCATGCGCAATCTGGACGAGCGTCTGCAACACCATCTGGGTGTGCGGCTGCCGCTGGATGCCGCGCCGGTCAAGTTCACCTCCTGGATGGGCGGTGACCGCGACGGCAACCCCTTCGTTACCGCCAAGGTGACTGCCGAAGTGCTGGAGCTGGGCCGCTGGATGGCGGTGAGCCTGTTCTACAAAGACATCAAGGAGCTCACCTCCGAGCTCTCCATGTCCGACTGTACCGACGCCGTGCGTGCTCGCGTTGGCGATCACCCCGAGCCCTACCGCGCGCTGGTGCGCGAGCTGCGTGAAGCGCTGCGCGAAACCAAGGAGCACCTCACCGCCAAGGTGCAAGGCCAGGCTAGCGAGAGCCAGGATCTGGTCAAGACTACCGCCCAGCTGCGCGAGCCGCTGGAGCTCTGCTACCACTCATTGCACGCCTGCGGCATGGGCAACATCGCCGATGGCATGCTGCTGGACGTGCTGCGCAAGGTCGCCTGTTTCGGCATCCATCTGGTCAAGCTGGATATCCGTCAGGATGGCGAACGTCACGGGCTGGTCTTCTCCGAGCTGACCCGTTATCTGGGTCTGGGTGACTACGCCGAGTGGAGCGAGGATGACAAGCAGGCCTTCCTGCTCAACGAACTGAACTCCCGCCGCCCGCTGATCCCCCACGACTGGGAGCCGAGCGCCGAGGTGCGCGAGACGCTGGATACCTGTCAGGTCATCGCCGAGCACGACCCCGATGCGTTTGGCATCTACATCATCTCCATGGCCGGTGCGCCGTCCGATGTGCTGTCGGTGCAACTGCTGCTCAAAGAGGCGGGCTGCAAGTTCCGCATGCCGGTCGCCCCGCTGTTTGAAACCCAGGATGACCTGATGGCAGGCACCGCCGTGATGGAGCGCCTGCTCTCGGTGGACTGGTATCGCGGCTACATTCAGGGCCGTCAGTACGTGATGATCGGTTACTCCGACTCTGCCAAGGATGCGGGCATGATGGCCGCTGGCTGGGCCCAGTACGCCGCCATGGAATCCCTGGTGGGGCTGGCCGAAGCCAACAACATCCGCCTCACCCTGTTCCATGGCCGTGGCGGTACCGT
>NZ_JAAKNE010000231.1:0-2007 GCF_049170755.1 Aeromonas sp. 604176 | reverse complement strand
AGCCGATGGGCGAAGCGGACTCCGCCCATCTGGGTAGGGCTTACTTCTTGTCGTCTTTCACTTCTTCGAACTCGGCGTCGACTACGTCGTCGTCAGCCTTGGCAGAAGAGGAGGACTGACCGGCATCAGCACCGGCTGCACCCTGGGCCTGAGCCTGCTGCTGGGCAATTTCCATCAGCTTCTGGGACGCTTCCAGCAGAGCCTGCTGTTTGGCTTCGATAGCAGCCTTGTCGTCACCCTTGATGGCAACTTCCAGCTCGCTCAGCGCGGCTTCGATCTTGGTCTTGTCGTCGGCAGGCAGGGCCTCACCGGCTTCGGTGATCTGCTTGCGTACGGAGTGGACCAGACCATCAGCCTGGTTGCGAGCCTGTACCAGCTCTTCAAACTTCTTGTCCTCGGCCGCGTTGGCTTCGGCTTCGCGTACCATGCGCTCGATCTCGTCATCAGACAGACCAGAGGAGGCCTGGATGGTGATCTTCTGCTCTTTGTTGGTCTCTTTGTCTTTCGCAGAGACGTGCAGGATACCGTTGGCATCGATGTCGAAGGTCACTTCGATCTGCGGCAGACCACGCGGTGCCGGACGGATGCCTTCCAGGTTGAACTGGCCCAGAGACTTGTTGTCGCTGGCGCGCTTGCGCTCACCCTGCAGCACGTGAATGGTCACGGCAGACTGGTTGTCTTCAGCAGTGGAGAACACCTGGGACTTCTTGGTCGGAATGGTGGTGTTCTTCTCGATCAGCGCAGTCATCACGCTACCCATGGTTTCGATACCCAGGGAGAGCGGGGTAACGTCCAGCAGCAGTACGTCGGTCTTGTCACCGGACAGTACGGCGCCCTGGATGGCAGCACCCATGGCCACGGCTTCGTCCGGGTTGACGTCTTTACGCGGCTCTTTGCCAAAGAACTCGGCAACGGTCTTCTGAACCAGCGGCATACGGGTCTGACCACCGACCAGAATCACGTCGTCGATCTCGCCAACTGCCAGACCGGAGTCTTTCAGGGCGACACGAACCGGCTCCAGAGAGTCTTTCACCATGTCTTCTACCAGGGATTCCAGCTTGGCGCGGGTCACCTTGATGTTCATGTGCTTCGGACCGGTGGCATCTGCAGTGATGTACGGCAGGTTGACGTCGGTCTGCTGGGCAGAAGAGAGCTCGATTTTGGCTTTCTCGGCGGCATCTTTCAGACGCTGCAGAGCCAGCTGGTCGTTGCGCAGGTCGATGCCCTGCTCACGCTTGAACTCGTCTACCAGATAGTTGATGACGCGGTTGTCGAAGTCTTCACCACCCAGGTGGGTGTTACCGTTGGTCGCCAGAACTTCGAAGGTGGTTTCGCCTTCCACTTCATCGATCTCGATGATGGAGATATCGAAAGTACCGCCACCCAAGTCATATACGGCAACCTTGCGCTCGCCCTTGACCTTGTTCACGCCGTAAGCGAATGCAGCAGCAGTCGGTTCGTTGATGATGCGTTTTACATCCAGACCGGCGATGCGACCGGCATCCTTGGTAGCCTGACGCTGGGCGTCGTTGAAGTAGGCCGGAACAGTGATAACGGCTTCGGTTACCGGCTCGCCCAGATAGTCTTCAGCGGTCTTCTTCATCTTTTTCAGCACTTCGGCAGAGATCTGCGGCGGTGCCATTTTCTTGCCCTTCACTTCAACCCAGGCGTCGCCGTTGTCAGCTTTGGCGATGGCGTACGGCATGATTTTCAGGTCACGCTGCACTTCTTCATCTTCAAAACGACGACCGATCAGACGCTTGATGGCGAACAGGGTGTTTTTCGGGTTGGTGATGGCCTGACGCTTGGCCGGCTGACCAACCAGGATCTCGCCATCATCGGCATAGGCAATGATGGACGGAGTAGTACGATCGCCTTCTGCGTTCTCGATCACGCGAGCAGTGTCGCCATCCAGAATAGCGACGCAGGAGTTGGTAGTACCCAGGTCAATACCGATGATTTTACCCATTTGACGAATCTCCAAATACTTTGAATAAACTGGCGAGG
>NZ_JAAKNE010000230.1:0-2009 GCF_049170755.1 Aeromonas sp. 604176 | reverse complement strand
TAAGTGCCATCCTCCTCGACCACGGGCACCTGACAGGGGGCGGCCGCCACCTGGCTGATCAGTTCGTTGAGGGCGGTGTCCGCCATAATGGGCCGGATGTCCGCCAGCAGCGCCTGCTCCAGGCTGCCTTTGGCCCTGACTGCATGACCGAGCGACTCCACCGAGACGACCCCGATGAAGCGACGCCGGCGATCCACCACGTAACCGAACTCCCGCTCCTGCTCCTTGAGCTGGCGCAGGGCGTTGCCCGGCCCGTCGGTGGTGTGCTTCTTGATGAGCGGCATCTGCTTGCGGCTGGCCACGTCGCGGGCGCTGAACACGTTGGCCAGATCCACCCCGCGAAAGAAGGCGCGCACATAGTCATTGGCGGGCTGGTTGAGGATCTCGTCCGGGGTGCCGACCTGCACCAGCTGGCCGTCCTGCATGATGGCGATGCGATCGCCGATACGCATCGCCTCGTCCAGATCGTGAGAGATGAAGACGATGGTGCGCTGCTGGCTGGCCTGCAGCTTGAGCAGCTCGTCCTGCATCTCGGTGCGGATCAGCGGATCCAGCGCCGAAAAAGCCTCGTCCATCAGCAGGATGTCAGGGTCGTTGGCGAGTGCGCGGGCCAGGCCGACCCGCTGCTTCATGCCGCCGGAGAGGGCATCGGGGAAGGCATCGATCCACTGACCCAACCCCACCTGATGGAGCGCCTGGCGGGCGCTCTGCTGGCGCTCCGCCAGCGGCACACCGGCCAGCTCCAGCCCGAAGGCGGTGTTTTCCAGCACGCTCAGGTGCGGCATCAGGGCGAAGGACTGGAATACCATGCTGATCTTCTTGCGCCGCACCTGACGCAGCTCGCCGTCGGAGATGGCGGCGATGTCCTCGCCATCGATCAGTACCTGGCCGCGGGTCGGCTCGATCAGCCGGTTGAAGAGACGCACCAGGGTGGATTTGCCCGAGCCGGAGAGGCCCATCACCACGAAGATCTCCCCTTCGTCGATGGCCAGATTGACATCCTGGACCCCCAGGGTCTGCCCGGTTTTTTGCAGGATGCTGGCGCGGTCATGCCCTTTCGCCAGCAATTTGAACGCTTTTTCCGGCTGATCGCCGAAGATTTTGTAGAGTGATTTAACCTCGAGTTTGACTGTCATACTGTCCTTTTTTCATGGTCGACATCTTGGTGATTAACCTGCCGAACGCGAGCCAACTGCTTTTTACACTAAGCAATAAACACCCAAAACAAAAGAACCAATAGAGTCCCCAAAAGCAAACCACAAAATAAACAATTGATTTTAAAAAGTTATTTTTATCAATAAAAACCGAACAAAGCCTGGTCTTATCCATAAAATCTTCCATATAAAACGAAGATGCACTGGGAAAAATCATTCAAAAACAATCAAAAAAGCGCAAGAAAATGCAGGTTAATGACGGTAACTGTGTGACGCGCCATCCAGATAATCAACAGCGACCAAATAATTACATATCTAACCATTTATTGGTCACAATGAGGACAGATTGGGGGACAAGAAAAGGAGCAGAGGAGGGGCAGAGCAGAGGATGAAGGTGCGTTCACACGCCGCGATGAGATCGCCCTGCCACCTCTGGACAATCGGCCTGCTGGCACGGAGCTTCTGGCAAATAGCCCGTGCGAAAAAAGCCCCTTGTGCAACACAAGGGGCTATCAGCCAGAGCGGTAACGCCGCCCGTCAACGCCGCTGCCAGGTTTCGAAACAGTAGAAGTGGGGATTCTTCTCGTCAGGCTGATGTGACTCGCGCTCGATGCACGACCAGTCGCCCTCGTCGAAGGCCGGAAAGCGGGTATCACCCTCCACCGCCAGATCGATGCGGGTCAGATAGAGCCTGTCGGCCCGTGGCAGCAGCTGGCCGTAGAGATGACCGCCTCCGATCACCATCAGCTCGGCCACGTCACTGCCGGCCAGCAGCGCCAGCGCCGCGTCCACCGAGTCGATCACCTCCACGCCGTCGGCCCGGTAGTCGGGGTTGCGGCTGATCACCAGATTGCG
>NZ_JAAKNE010000229.1:0-2029 GCF_049170755.1 Aeromonas sp. 604176 | reverse complement strand
AAGGCAGAGCCGTCAGATTTACAGTCTGATCCCTTTGGCCGCTCGGGAACCCCTCCCCAAGTGCGAGGCGCATACTATCAGATCCAGAGGCTTTGTGAACCCCTTGATGAGGTATCTGGCAGTAAAAAATGACTGTTCGTCGATTTTTTGATACATACAGCTCAAAATTCAAGCTTATCAGCAAGTTGTGCGCTGCTTTTCTGCACAAAACAGCATCTGTGCAATTTGGCGATCGTGGCGAATACAAGAGAGATAGCAGAAGACCGCCAGCGTCGGCGGTCTTCTCGGGCATCACATCTAGCGCTGGAACGGGTAGACGGAACCCAGTTTCAGGATCTGGGTCAGCTCGTCCAGCGCGCTGCGAGACTCCTGCACCAGGGTCGGATCACGCAGGTCATCGAGGGTCAGGCGGTCACGGTAGTGGCGATCTACCCAGCCATCGAGGCGGGCAAACTGGCTGTCGTTGATAAGGCAGGCCGGATTGACCGCAGCGAGTTCCTGATCGTTCATGGCAACCCGCAGTCGCAGGCAGGCCGGGCCGCCACCATTACGCATGCTCTGTTTCACATCCATATAGTGGACCGCCTTGATCGGAGTCTCCTGCGTCAGCAGCTTGCCAAGATAGGCCGACACCGCCGGATTATCGCGGCACTCGGTGGGGGCGATAATGGCCATCTCGCCGCTCGGCAGGGTGAGGATCTGGGTGTTGAACAGGTAGGATTTCACCGCATCCAGCACGGATACCTCGGCAGTCGGCACTTCGATAAAGTGCAAATCCCCCTCGCCAAACTTGTCGCTGATCTCTGATAGCACGGCTTCGGTGTTGAGGAACGCTTGCTGGTGGAAGAAGAGCACATTCTGGTTGCCCACTGCGATCACGTCGTTGTGGAACACTCCCTGATCGATCACCTCCGGGTTTTGCTGAATAAACACCACGCTCTCCTCGCCAAGGCCATGCAGGCGGGCGATGGCCTGGCTTGCCTCCAGAGTCTGGCGAGCCGGATAGCGCTTCGGCGCCGGGCGGGAGTAGTCAAAGGCGCTGCGGCCATAGACAAACAGCTCGACCCCCGCCTCGCCGTAGGCGCGGCAGAGGCGGGTGTGGTTGGCCGCCCCCTCGTCGCCGAAGTGATCATTTTCCGGCAGGTGGAGGTGGTGGCTGAAGTGGCGATCATTGTTGAACACGGCGCGCAGGATACGGCCAGTGACGTCCGGCTCCAGGGATCGGTGAAACTTGTTGGTCAGGTTGGCGGGGGTGAAGTGAATGCGGCCATCCCGTGTATCGGCACTCGGGGAGACGGTGGCGGCGTTGGCGGTCCACATGCTGGAGGCCGAATAGCAGGCGGCGAGTACGGCGGGAGCCTGTTTGGCGGCCTGTTCCAGCACCCGGGCATCGTTGCCGGTGAAGCCGAGGCGGCGCAGGGTGGCAAGATCGGGGCGCTCTTGTGGCGCCAGTACACCCTGCGTCATGCCAAGCTCGGTCAGCGCCTTCATCTTGCGCAGCCCCTGTTTGGCGGCCTCTTTCGGATTGGAGGCTTCCTGGGCATTGCTCTGGGAGGCAACGTTGCCGTAGGAGAGGCCTGCATAGTTATGAGTCGGGCCGACCAGACCGTCGAAATTGACCTCGAAGTGCTTCATTGAGTACATCCTTTCGATTTTTATGATGGGTAGCGGTTCCTTCCGCGCACAATGCGTCGGGGTTGGGCCATTATAAAGAGATTTTATGTTTTTGTAACAAGCCGGTAACCAGCAGACGTTTTTATGTCGTTTCAGATATAGAAAGAGGGGCGGTATGGCAGAAAATTGAAAAAGCGGTTGCGTCCGGCCTGTTGCCTTCGCATTAATAAATAAAGAAGCAATAAAAGAAGCCGTGTGGTTCGGGCTGGTCAGGCAAATTTGCTCACAAGATTGCTTTTTCGCGCCAAATCTCTTATACAGCCCCACAAAACCGCACACCAACCCCGTCGGGTGCAATGAGGATAATAGTTACAGCATGGGCAAATCACTGGTCATAGTGGAGTCTCCGGCCAAG
>NZ_JAAKNE010000228.1:0-2035 GCF_049170755.1 Aeromonas sp. 604176 | reverse complement strand
TACACCACCATCATCAACAAGTGGGCCAAGAACCCCAACGCCGCCAAGCTGGCCCGTGAATACATCCTCTCCGATGCCGGTCAAATCAATCTGGCCCGCGGCTACGCCCGCCCGATCCGCAGCAACGTGACCCTGCCGGATGATGTGAAGGCCAAGCTGCTGCCGGCCGAGCAGTACGCCAATGCCAAGCCGGTGCAGGATCACGCCGCCTGGGAGCAGAGCTCCAAAGCCCTGCCGCGCCAGTGGCAAGAAACCGTCATGATCAACATGCAGTAAGGGAATCCAGTGCAACACAAGGTGATAGTGGTACTTGTGGATGGTCTGGCAGCCGAGGTAGCCCACACCATGGGCTACCTCGGTGGCATGGTGGAGGCGGGGCGGGGCCTGCATACGACCCTGAATGCTGCCCTGCCGTCTCTCTCCCGACCCCTCTACGAGTGCATCCTGACCGGCGTGCCGCCGGTGGTGAGCGGCATCACCCACAACGGGGTGAGTCGCCTCAGTCTGCATGACTCCATCTTCCATCTGGCCCGCGCTGCGGGTAAACGCACCGCAGCGGCGGCCTATTACTGGGTGAGCGAACTCTACAACCGCAGCCCCTGGCTGGCAGCCCGTGATCGCTTTACTCACGACGAGCTGCTGCCGATCCAGCACGGCAGCTTCTACTGGGATGACAACTATCCCGACAGCCATCTGCTGATGGATGGCGAGTGGCTGCGCAGCCAGTACGACCCCGATTTTCTGCTGATCCACCCGATGGGAGTGGACGATGCGGGTCACAAGTTTGGCCTCGATTCCCGCCAGTACCGCAATCAGGCGCGCCGGATGGACAGCTTGCTGGCCGATCTGCTGCCCCAGTGGCTGGCGGAGGGGTATCAGGTGGTGATCACCTCGGATCATGGCATGAACAACGACCTGAGCCACGGCGGCACCCTGCCGGAAGAGCGCACAGTGCCACTCTGGCTGTTTGGCGATGCCTTTATCGAGCGCTGGCCGGATGGGGTAGTGATCGCCCAGACCCAGCTCTGCGCCCTGATGGCGGATCTGTTGGGCATTCCCCACGACAAGCCGGCAGCGCCACCGCTGCTCAAGGCCGCCTTTATGCGCGAGGTGCACTGATGATGCCTGCCACCACCGAGATCTTGGTGGTTCAACCCGTGGCCACCAAGCGCAAGGTGCGCCGCCACTGGCTGCCCGCCCTGGTGCTGCTGCCGTTTATCCTCTTGATGATCCTGTTCCAGCTCGCCCCCATGGTGTGGGTGCTGGTGGGTAGCTTTCAGACCCCGGATGGCTGGGGCCTCGACTACTACCGGGAGATTTTGAGCTCCCCCTTCTACCTGCAATCGTTCGGCAACTCGTTGCGCATTGCCGGTATCGCCAGTCTGGCGGGGCTTGCCATCGGCACCCTCGGGGTAGCCGCGCTGCGCCACAGCGGCGAGCGGGTCAAGCGGGTGCTGCTGGCCTTTGTCACCATGACCGGCAACTTCAGCGGTGTGCCGCTGGCATTCGCCTTCATCATCATTCTCGGCATCAATGGCGCGGTGACCCTGCTGCTGAAATCCTGGGGATTGATCGACGGCTTCAACCTCTACTCGGGGTCGGGCCTTATTCTCATCTACACCTACTTCCAGATCCCGCTCGCCCTGCTGCTGCTCTATCCGGCCTTCGATGCGCTGCAGGATGAGTGGCCGCAAGCGGCCGCGCTGCTCGGCGCGAGCAAGGGGCAGTATGTGTGGCACGTGGCGCTGCCGGTACTGACGCCTGCGCTGCTCGGCACCCTGATCATCCTGTTTGCCAACGCGGTGGGGGCCTATGCCTCCGCCTACGCCCTCACCACCGGCAACTTCAATCTGGTGACCATCCGGGTGGCCAGTCTGGTCTCCGGCGATATCTTCCTCGAGCCCAATATGGCGGCGGCGCTGGCGGTGATCCTGATGGTGCTGTTGGGGGTGGTGACGGCCGCCAACCAGTGGCTGCTGAAAAAGAGCTATGTGAACAAGGGGCAATCCCATGCATGATTTGACGCCGCGCTGGC
>NZ_JAAKNE010000227.1:0-2076 GCF_049170755.1 Aeromonas sp. 604176 | reverse complement strand
GGCATGCGCAAGCCGGTCAACGACCTCTCCCGTGGCGCCCTGGTGGACGACATCGTCTACACCATCGCCCTGACCGGTATCCAGGCAGCTCAGGCTGACGAACAAGCTTAATCAGCATCCGCCTGAAAAAACCGATCACAAAGGCTGCTCACCCAAGGTGAGCAGCTTTTTTTATTGGTACTCTTTTGCCAACCAGAGAAAAACTCCACCAATCTGGCGTGTAACAGAATAATGCTATCCGTTCTATCGGAGTTCGGAGCTGACAGAACACTAGGAAACCAGCGTGACGCCCGATCGAAACAGAGTTTAAAAGACATGCAATAGCATATGGTTGGTAATAGATAACGGCGCAGGCTGACTGCTTATAGCAAATTTTCAGTCATTGGGAGGAGGAACAAGCCTGTCAATAATTGCAGTGAAAAAGACCCACTCGATACGCTATTCATCAATGTGCCACTCGGCAATATCCACATCATGGAGGAATGGAAATGCTGATGAAGAAGCTCTCTGCAGTGATGTTGCTGGCCTGCTTGCCCCTGTTGAACCAACCCGTGCTGGCGGCCGATAAAACCGTTCCCAAACAGACAACTGCGGCGCCCGCAGCTGTTGAGAGCGGGAAGGTAAATATCAATACCGCCACCCTTGCCGAACTCACCAGCCTGAAAGGGATTGGTGACAAGAAGGCACAAGCCATCGTCGACTATCGGGAAAAACAAGGAAAGTTCACCTCGGTCGATCAGCTGGCGGATGTCAATGGCATTGGCCCGGCCACGCTGGAAGCCAACCGTGACATGATCATCGTCAAATAACGTCCGAGCTCTGCATATACGAATGGGGTAGCCTGTGGCTGCCCCATTTTTCTTGGAGTATCATGGCCGCACTTTAATCCCGCTGGATAGTTTTCCATGAAAAAGACTCCTCTGACAGTTCGCAAGGCCGTGCTCCCGGTAGCCGGTCTGGGTACCCGTATGCTGCCAGCCACCAAGGCCATCCCGAAAGAGATGCTGCCGGTGGTCGACAAACCGCTGATCCAGTACGTAGTGCGTGAAGCCATCGCCGCCGGTATCAAAGAGATCGTGTTGGTCACCCACTCAAGCAAGAACTCCATCGAAAACCACTTCGACAAGAGTTTCGAACTGGAAGCGACCCTCGAGAAGCGAGTCAAGCGTCAGCTGCTGGAAGAGGTGCAACAGATCTGCCCGAAAGACGTCACCATCATGCACGTCCGCCAGGGTGAGGCCAAAGGTCTGGGCCACGCAGTGTTGTGCGCCCGCCCGCTGATCGGTGACAACCCCTTCGCCGTGCTGCTGCCGGATGTACTGATTGATGAAGTGGCCAGCGACCCGAAAAAAGACAACCTGGCCGAGATGGTACACATGTTCGAAGAGAACCAGATCAGCCAGATCATGGTGGAAGCGGTTCCCGAGAGCGAAGTGGACAAGTACGGCATCGCCGACATCAAGGGCGAGGCCCTGAGCGAGGGGATGTCCCTGCCGATGCAGGCCATTGTCGAGAAGCCGCCCCGTGACGAAGCCCCCTCCAATCTGGCGGTGGTGGGTCGTTATGTCCTCTCCTCCAATATCTGGCCGCTGCTGGAGAAGACCCCGGCCGGTGCCGGTGACGAGATCCAGCTGACTGATGCCATCGCCATGCTGATGGAGCAGGAGCAGGTCAACGCCTACTTCATGAAGGGCAAGAGCCACGATTGCGGCAGCAAGCTGGGCTACATGAAAGCCAATGTGGAATATGGTGTGCGCCATCACGAGCTGAATGGTGAATTCATCGGCTGGCTGAAGCAGTTCGTCAAGCAGTTGTAATCGCTGATAAATCTGTTTTTTATAGACGTATTTAAGGGGCATCAAACGATGCTCCTTTTTCATTTTTGCAACAAAAAATCAATCAGGAGTAAATAAACTCTCAGCAAATCATAATGTTGTAATTTATTCACACATGCTCTATAAGGATTGAGGCGTGTTTCTCGCCCTTGCATAAAAAACTCAAAAAAATATAAGACACAGGTGGAAGTTCCAATGAATAACCCGTCAAAAGGGACCTTTTTAGGTCACCCTAAAGGGC
>NZ_JAAKNE010000226.1:0-2086 GCF_049170755.1 Aeromonas sp. 604176 | reverse complement strand
GCTGCACCAGGTAAAGCAGGCCTATGAAGTGCTGTCCGATCCGAAACAGCGGGCCGCCTTTATCAAGGATTTCAACAACGTCATCGTGACCGACCCCGCCTCCGCCATGCAGGAGATGTGGGATCAGTTCTACCCCTGAAACAGCAGGCAGAAAGAGCAACTATGCAAAAGAGATGGGACCAGGCGCGGCTCAAGTCGCTGCAAAGCGATGCCAGCGAAAACATCGAATCCTACCGGGATCAGGACGACCCCAAGGGGCTGGAACAGTTCACCGACCAGATGAAGAGCCTGCTGCTGGCCGATATGAGCATGCTGGAGTTTATGCCCGAGTATCTGCCGCTGGCCCTCTATGGCCGGGTGCAGTTCCCGGCCAAGGCCAAGTCGCAGTGGAACAAGTGGCTCACCAGCGGCGAGCAGCCGAGCTGGGACGAGTTCAAGGTGAGCGTCGGCTTCAACAACGCCGCCCTGCCACTGGTCAAAGCGGTGCGGGCCCAGAGCGAAGATCAGCTGATGGAAGCCTGCGCCGTGCTGTTTCTGCTCGACAACCCGCTGCCGCGCGGCAGCCACCGCGGCGATGACGACTATGAGCTGCGCGACGAAGAAGATGAAGACGGGGAAGATGCCGACGCCGACTACCATGGCGGCAGTGACCGCTATGGTGATGACGACGGCGATCAGGATATGTACGACGAAGTCCGTTTCTAATTGGGGCAAGGCATGAGCAACAGTCTGATAGAAATTACCGCCATCGAGATCAAAGAGCTGGCCGTTATCGAGCCGAAGCAGGCCAGCGAGAAGTTCGAGCTGATCGCCAAGACCATGTCTGACGACCAGCTGGCAGAAGTGATTGAAAACATTGATATCGTTACCCTGACCCAGATTAACGGCCAGCACGACATCTCCTTCCCCTCCATCATCTCCGAGCTGATGACCCCGGAGCAGATCCGCGACATCGTCTGCCAGCAGCCGCTCTATTGGGAAGAGGCGATCAAGAACAACGCCGACGAGCTGCAACAGCACACCTTCGACTTCCTCAACTACCTGATCCGCACCCAGGATAGCGAGGCCAAACAGCGCGAGATCCTCGAGTGCGTGGCCGAAGACCCGGCCGGTCTCTTCTACCTCGCCATCCCCTTTATCGAGTTCTATCGCGGCGATCGCTATGAAGAGGACGAAGGCTATCGCGACGTGCTGCATGCCGAAGAGGAAGATCTCGAAGAGTCCCTGCGCTACAGCGAGCGCCAGCAGAGCGAGGATGTCCACGACTACGCGCTGGATGACCCGCGCAGCCTCTTGATGCTCATCCGCGAGCTGGCCCCCGAGGTGGAGAAAGCCATCAAGGCGCTGCTGCGCAACGAGCACTCGACTTGGGACGGCATCATCAACAAGTTTGCCGCCGAGCTGGTGATGCAGGCCAAAGAGAAGAACAAGGTCGAGGAAGACGAGTACGGCGACGTCGACGACATGTTCAGCTTTCTGGATTAAGGAGCCCATTCATGCAGTTAGTCATTCGCGATGCCAACCAGGGCCCCTTTCTGACCCAGGTGCTGCGCTTTGGCCGCGACAACGAACTCTTGAGTCAGCAACAGCTCGCCGCCATCAAGGGCAAGGCGGTGCTGATGAGCCTCAAATTCGCCGACAAATACTACAACAAGTACAAGATGCACCTGCTGGAGCAGGCGGCCCACGACGTCATCGGCGTGGTGAGCCTCGGCCTGCAGGAGCTCTCGGCACGGGATCCGGCCAAGGCGCTGGCGCTGCTGCAGGCGCCGGAAGGCCCCATCAAGCCGTTCCAGAAGGGCTGGTCGATGCTCATTACCGTCAGCCCCAAGCAGGCAGGCAACAGCCTCTACGGTGACGTGGATGCGCGGCTCTTGGACAAGATCTCGAGCCCGCCCGATGTGGAGGAGTGGCAAGGGTGGCAGGAGTACGAGAAGGCGCTGACCGAGCACAACAAGAGCCGGCTGATGGGGCTCATCGACCAGCACTTCTTCGCCTGCGAGAGCGACCACCCCACCATGGAGGACAAGCTGGCCGAAGCGCTGCTCTACCGCATCCTCTGCGGCAAGGGCAGTGGCGCCGCCCC
>NZ_JAAKNE010000225.1:0-2111 GCF_049170755.1 Aeromonas sp. 604176 | reverse complement strand
CGACGACAGCACATGCTCCCCCGGCAGGTTGGCCAGGGCCCAGCGCACCCGCTCGGGGGCGCTCATGGCGTCCAGCTCCCGGTTGAGGGGGGCCAGCGCCTCGACCTGCTCCTCCCGGCCCAGGGCCAGGAGGGCGTCGAGGTCGAGCCGGCCGTCGGCGGTGCGCGCCAGCCGGGCTGTATCAGTCTGTTCAGGCTGCATAGAAGTCCCTCGCGGAGTCGATAACCGGGGCGATGATCCCGGCGCGAATGACAAAATCGCCGAAGCACTCGTCCGGGTTGCGATCCTTGGCCCAGCGGCCGATCAGGGCGTCCAGTTCGGCCAGGATCTGCGGCTCGGTGATGTTCTCAAGATGCAGGCGCGGGATGCGGGTCCCCTCGAGGTTGCCCCCCAGGTGCAGGTTGTAGCGACCCGGCGCCTTGCCCACCAGACCCACTTCCGCCAGCATGGCGCGGCCGCAGCCGTTGGGGCAGCCGGTGACCCGGAAGATGATGGCGTCATCCGCCAGGCCGTGCTTGGCCAGCAGCCCCTCGATGTCGGTGACGAAGGCAGGCAGCATGCGCTCGGCCTCGGCCATCGCCAGGGGGCAGGTAGGCAGGGCCACACAGGCCATGGACTGCTTGCGCTGCTCGCTCACGCCGTCATCCAGCAGACCGTACTGACGCGCCAGGGCCTCAATGCGGGCCTTCTCGCCGGCAGGCACGCCCGCGATGATGAGGTTCTGGTTGGCGGTGAGGCGGAAGTCCCCCTGATGCACCTTGGCGATCTCCAGCATGCCGGTCTTGAGGGGCTTGCCCGGGAAGTCCAGCAGGCGGCCGTTCTCGATAAACAGGGTCAGGTGGTGCTTGCCGTCGATCCCCTCCACCCAGCCGAAGCGATCGCCACGGCTGGTGAATTCATAGGGGTGAACCGGCCCGAACTGGATGCCGGCGCGGTTCTCCACCTCGGCCTTGAAGGCCTCGACCCCCACCCGTTCAAGGGTGTACTTGGTCTTGGCGTTCTTGCGGTTGACCCGGTTGCCCCAGTCGCGCTGGGTGCTGACCACGGCGGCCGCCACCTCCAGCACGTGGGAGAGCGGAATGAAGCCAAAGTCGCTCGCCTTGCGCGGGTAGGTGGTGGTGTCGCCGTGGGTCATGGCGAGACCGCCCCCCACCAGCACGTTGAAGCCCACCAGCTTGCCGTGTTCGGCAATGGCCACGAAGTTGAGATCGTTGGCGTGGATGTCCACGTCGTTGTGGGGCGGGATGACCACGGTTGTTTTGAATTTGCGCGGCAGGTAGTTGGAGCCCAGGATCGGCTCCTCGTCACCCCCCAGCTTCTCGCCATCCAGCCAGATCTCCACGTAGGCGCGGGTCTTGGGCAGCAGGTGCTCGGAGATCTTCTTGGCCCACTCGTAGGCCTCCTGGTGCAACTCGGACTCCACCGGGTTGCTGGTGCAGAGCACGTTGCGGTTCACGTCCCCCGCGGTGGCGATGGAGTCGATACCTGTGCTGTTGAGGGTCTGGTGCATCAGCTTGATGTCGCGCTTCAGTACCCCGTGGAACTGGAAGGTCTGGCGGGTGGTCAGGCGGATGCTGCCGTACATGCTGTGTTCTTCGGCGAACTTGTCGATCACCTGCCACTGGGCCGGGGTGATGATGCCGCCGGGCAGGCGGGCGCGCAGCATGACGTTGTGCAGGGGCTCCAGCTTCTGGGCGGCGCGCTCCGGGCGGATGTCGCGGTCATCCTGCTGATACATGCCGTGGAAGCGGATCAGCTGGAAGTTGTCGCCGTTGAAGCCGCCGGTGAGCGGGTCCTGCAGATCTTCGGCGATGGTGCCGCGCAGGAAGTTGCTCTCGCGCTTGAGGCGTTCGTTGTCAGCCAGCGGCCCTTCGACCGGTCCCGGAATAAGTTGTTTGCTCATCAATAGACATCCCTTTGATAACGTTTGGCACGACGCAATTCGCTCAGATACTCTTCTGCTTCCTCACGGCTCTTGTGGCCGTGTTCCGCAATCACTTCCAGCAGGGCTTCCTGCACATCCTTCGCCATGTGGTTGGCGTCGCCACACACATAGAAGTGAGCGCCTGCTTCCAGCCACTGGTAGAGCTCAAGCCCTGCCTCGCGCAGGC
>NZ_JAAKNE010000224.1:0-2169 GCF_049170755.1 Aeromonas sp. 604176 | reverse complement strand
TCCTTGGTGCGCACGCCCCAGATGATCAGACCAATGATGAAGAATGCACTCGGCGGCAGCAGCAGCAGGCCGTTGGGTACATACCAGCCACCGTTGTTCACCAGCGGCAGCAGCTCGATGCCGAACCAGGTGCCGGAGCCCAGCACTTCACGCACGGTCGCGACACTCAGCAGAATGGCGCCATAGCCCAAACCGTTACCGATACCGTCCAGGAAGGAGGGGAGCGGCGCGCTCTTCATGGCATAGGCTTCGGCGCGGCCCATCACGATACAGTTGGTGATGATGAGGCCGACGAAGACCGACAGCTGCTTGGAGATGTCATAGGCATACGCCTTGAGCACCTGGTCAACCACGATAACCAGCGAGGCGATGATCGCCATCTGGGCAATGATCCGCACGCTGTTCGGGATCTGGTTGCGGATCAGGGAGATGAACAGGTTTGAGAAGGCGGTGACCGCCATGACCGCAAGGGTCATTACAAACGCTGTCTTCATCTGGCTGGTAACCGCCAGTGCGGAACAGACACCCAGCACCTGCAAGGCGATGGGGTTGTTGCCCAGCACTGGAGTCAACAGCAACTTTTTCATTTCGCTCTTGTCAGCCATTGTTGATTTCTCCTGCACGAACCTTGGCCAGGAAAGGACCGAAGCCCTTTGGACCCATCCAGAAGTCAAAGGTATGCTGTACACCGTTACCGGTCAGGGTGGCGCCGGAGAGACCGTCGATCTCGTGCTCGGAGCCCGCCGGAGCGTGACCCTTGATGACGCGCAGCGCCGGCATGCCATCCTGATCGAACAGCTTCTTGCCAACAAACAGCTCGCGCCAGGCCGGATTCTCGATTTCACCGCCCAGACCCGGGGTTTCACCGTGGTCATAGTAGGTGATGCCCTTGATAGTCTGGCCATCAGCGGCAACGGCGACGAAAGCATACATGGTAGACCACAGACCCTGACCGTAGATGGGCAGGATGATGTTGTCGATCTTGCCATCGGCATCCTTGGCGAAGAACACCGGAACCAGCTTGGAGATCTGGCGCAGGCCAGCCTTGTCCTCGGCAGCAGCCAGACGGATGTTTTGCGCCGGATCTTTGGCCGCCTGTTTGGTATCGAAGTTGTCGGCATCGCCGTCAACAAAGTTACCGGTGGCGAGATCCACCAGACGGGCTTCGATCTTGTCGCCATACAGCTTGGCCAGATCGCGCTTGGCTACATCGCTGATGTCCACGCCGGCTACGGAGAGAATATTGCTCTGTTTATCCAGCGCCTTGTTCTCCTCTTGGGTAGAACGCAGGCCAACGGCAGCAACGGATACCACGATGGAACAGGCCAGACAGAGGCCGGTGACCACGCTGATGGTGCCGAAGGTTGAGTCTTTATTAAACGCCACGAGCAATCCTCCGCTTGATGTTTGCCTGAGCGACGAAATGGTCAAACAGGGGAGCAAACAGGTTTGCAAACAGAATGGCCAGCATCATGCCTTCCGGGAACGCAGGGTTGACCACGCGAACCAGCACGACCATCACGCCGATCAGGGCGCCATACCACCACTTGCCCTTGTTGGTAAAGGCGGCGGAGACGGGGTCGGTCGCCATGAAGGCCATACCGAAGGCGAAGCCACCCAGTACCAGATGCCAGTGCCACGGCATGTTGAACATGGGGTTGGTATCGGAACCGATGACGTTGAACAGCAGGGAAGTGGCGATCATACCGACCATCACGCCGGCGATGATGCGCCAGGAGGCGATGCGCATGTAGACGATCATGGCTGCGCCCAGCAGGATCATCAGGGTAGAGACTTCACCAATGGAACCCGGCAGGTTGCCAAGGAAAGCGTCCATCCAGCTGATAGCCTGACCGGTGGCACCGTTGATCAGCGCCATCTGGCCGCCCTGAGCCCACTGGCTCAGCGCGGTTGCGCCGGAGTAGCCATCAACGGCAACCCAGACTGCGTCACCGGAGATTTGGCCCGGGTAGGCGAAGAACAGGAACGCACGACCAGCCAGCGCAGGGTTCAGGAAGTTTTTGCCGGTACCACCGAACACTTCCTTGGCCATTACCACACCGAAGGTGATGCCCAGAGCAGCTTGCCACAAGGGCAGCTCGGGCGGCACGATCAGGGCAAACAGGATGGAGGTCACGAAGAAGCCTTCGTTGATCTCGTGCTTGCGCA
>NZ_JAAKNE010000223.1:0-2223 GCF_049170755.1 Aeromonas sp. 604176 | reverse complement strand
CGGCTCTTGTACTGATCCGTGTATTTTACGTAGTCAAACTTGCCCGCAAACAGCGCCTCCCGCCCCCATATCTCGTTCACGTTATGGGAGAGCGCGCTGATCATATGTTCAAAACCGCGGATGTCCTTGCCGTTGACCAGATCGTCATCCTCACTCCCGCTGGGCTTGGGGGAGGATGAGCAGGCAGAGAGAAACAGCAGGGTGCACAGCAGCCAAAAAATTCGGCCCATAGGATCCTCAAACCGGGCAGCAGAGCTGCCCATCATTCATTTGCTGCGACTTCAGGAGCGGTCACGCCAGTGTGGCGCCATTACCGCACCTGTTCACACGTACAACAGCCGGAGAGCTTACTGGGCAGGCGGGGTGTAACCTTCGATCTGCACTTCACCTGCATCAAACAGGTAGCTGACCATCTCTTTTTCCAGCAGTTGGCGATGCTCAAGATTCATCATGTTGAGCTTTTTCTCGTTGATCAGCATCACCTGCTTCTTCTGCCACTCGGCCCAGGCTTCCTTGCTGATGTTGTCAAAAATCCGCTTGCCGAGCTCACCGGGATAGAGTTGGAAATCCAGACCCGGGCCCTCTTTTTTCAGGCGTTGGCAAAATACAGTACGGCTCATGTTGACCTCTATGGTTGTAACTCTGGATAGGCGAGCAGACGAGCCGTGGCGGCCGCCAGCCCCACCTCGGCAGGATGGCGTAAGTTATACCAGAGTCGGTTATCTGCTTCCATGAGCCGCAGCGGCTGCGCCTCATCAATGTCAATCAGCAGCGGCTGAATATCGAGATGGAAGTGGCTGAAGGTATGGCGAAAACCGGCCAGTTTACGATAACCGTGATGGCTCAGGCCAAGGGACGCCAGCAGACCATCCACCTCCGCCAGCGAGGCCACCTGCGGGAAGCAGTAGAGCCCGCCCCAGATCCCCTGTGGCGGCCGCTTCTCCAGCAATAACTCGTCACCATGGCGGATCAACAACATGACGCCATCGCGGGCCGGAATGCTCTTTTTCGGCTTGCTGTTGGGATAAGCGGTAGGCTTGCCTTGCGACAGCCCCTGGCAATCGGCCCGCACCGGACAGCGATCACAGGCAGGCTTGCTGCGGGTGCAGATAGTGGCCCCGATATCCATCATTGCCTGATTGTATTGCGCCACCCCCAGCTTGGGGGTCAGCCGGATGGCGATCTCCCACAGTTCGTTCTCCACCTGTTTTTGGCCGGGCCAGCCCGGCAGCGCCAGCCAGCGGGTGAGTACACGCTTCACATTGCCATCAAGGATGGCGTGGGGCTGACCCAGAGAGAGCGACAGCACGGCCCCGGCGGTTGAGCGACCAATGCCCGGCAGCGCCATCACCTCGTCAAAGCGCTCGGGAAAGAGACCATGGTGGTGATCGCGGATCTGCTGGGCCGCCTTGTGCAGGTTGCGGGCCCGGGCGTAGTAGCCAAGCCCGGTCCAGTGGTGCAGCACCTCGTCGACAGGGGCATCGGCCAGCGCCACTACATCGGGGAAGCGCGCCATAAAACGCTGGTAATAGGGGATGACTGTGGCGACCTGAGTCTGCTGCAGCATGATCTCCGAGACCCAGACCCGGTAAGGGGTCTTCTCCTGCTGCCAGGGCAGGGTTTTGCGGCCATGAAGCTCGTACCACTCCAGAACCCGGCTTGCGAAGGTTGATTGATTCACGTTGTTCTCATGTCGTTGATATATGGGGAACTCTACGGTTCCTTCGGCTCATCTGGCCTGCGCGGGCATAAAGTCATCCCGCAGCACAGCGCCAGCTGTCTGGTGCGGCAGCGTAAGGCCTCGTCACGCCCAAGTCAAAGCCGCGCTGACTGACGCTGCGGGCAGGTGGTGGCCAGGCAGCAAAGCGGTAACAAAGACGATATACTCGGCCCCACGATTGATGACGGGAGAGATGGTTTGCAGACTTATCTGGTTGGGGGCGCAGTGAGGGATCGCCTGCTGGGATTACCGCAGGGCGACAGGGATCATCTGGTGGTCGGCGCCACCGTGGAGCAGATGCTGGCGCTGGGTTTTACCCAGGTCGGTCGCGACTTTCCGGTGTTTCTTCACCCCAAAACCCAGCAGGAATATGCCCTCGCCCGTACCGAGCGCAAACAGGGTCAGGGCTACACCGGCTTTGTCTGCCACGCCGCCCCCGATGTGACGCTCGAGCAGGATCTGCTGCGCCGGGATCTCACCATCAACGCCATCGCCGAAGATGA
>NZ_JAAKNE010000222.1:0-2245 GCF_049170755.1 Aeromonas sp. 604176 | reverse complement strand
ACCCGCATGGTCTCGTCGCTCTTGAAGCCGGTGTCGGCATCGGCGAACACGTAGAGGATACCGCCACGGGCACGCACCTCTTCCACGTTGGACTTGAGCTTCTCCAGCAGATCGTTGTTCGGCGCCACCACTATGATGGGCATCTCGGCATCGATCAGCGCCAGCGGGCCATGCTTCAGCTCGCCAGCGGCGTAGGCTTCGGCGTGGATGTAGGAGATCTCTTTGAGCTTGAGCGCCCCTTCCATGGCGATGGGGTACTGGCTGCCACGGCCGAGGAACAGGCTGTGCTGCTTGTCGGCAAACTCTTCGGCCAGGGTTTCGATATCCTTGGCCAGCGCCAGGCTCTCTTTAATACGCAGCGGCAAGGCTTGCAGCGCCTTGACCAGTTCGGCCTCTGCGGACGCGCTAAGGTGGCCACGGCAGTGACCGACCGAGGCCACCAGCATCAGCAGGCCAGCCAACTGGGTGGTGAACGCCTTGGTGGAGGCCACACCAATCTCTGCCCCCGCGCGGGTCATAAAGGCCAGATCCGATTCACGCACCAGCGAGGAGCCCGGCACGTTGCAGATAGCCAGCGAGCTCATGTAGCCGGATTCCTTGGCCAGACGCAGCGCCGCCAGGGTATCGGCGGTCTCGCCACTCTGGGAGAGGGTCACCAGCAGGCTGTTGGGACGCACTACCGATTTGCGATAGCGGAACTCGGAGGCGATCTCCACATCACAGGAGACGCCAGCGATCTCTTCGAACCAGTAGCGAGCCACCATGCCGGAGTGATAGGAGGTGCCGCAGGCGACGATCTGCACGTGCTCGACCTTGTCAAAGATGGCACGCGCGCCGTTGCCGAACGATTCGACCACCACGTGATCGCTGCCCAGACGCCCTTCCAGAGTGTTGGTGATCGCTTTGGGCTGCTCGTGGATCTCTTTGAGCATGTAGTGGCGATATTCGCCCTTGTCACCGGCATCGTGGGAGAGTTCGGACTCCTGCTCTTCGCGCACCACAGCGTTGCCGTTGATATCGAAGATCTGCACATCGCGACGGGTCACTTCGGCCACATCACCCTCTTCCAGGAAGATGAAACGGCGGGTCACCGGCAGCAGCGCCATCTGGTCGGAGGCGATAAAGTTCTCGCCGATACCGCGGCCGATCACCAGCGGTGAACCGGAGCGGGCCACCACCACGCGGCTGTCGTCGCGGCTGTCCATCACCACGGTACCGTAGGCACCGCGCAGCTGCTTCACCGCAGTTTGCATGGCGGCCAGCAGGCTGCCGGCGCTCTTCAGCTCGTGATGGACCAGATGGGCAATCACTTCGGTGTCAGTGTCGGAGCTGAACACATAGCCCAGCGCCTTCAACTCTTCCCGCAGCTCTTCGTGGTTCTCGATGATGCCGTTGTGCACCACCACGATATGCTCGGAGACGTGAGGGTGAGCGTTGCGTTCGGAGGGCTCGCCGTGAGTGGCCCAGCGGGTATGAGCGATGCCGGTACCGCCATGGACGGACTGCTCGTCGAGCGCCTTGGCCAGCTCGGCCACCTTGCCCAGACGGCGAACCCGCTGCAACGGCTGGTTGGCGCTGAACACGGCCACACCGGCTGAGTCATAACCGCGGTACTCCAGACGGCGCAGGCCCTCTACCAGAATTTCAGCCACATCACGTTGGGCAACAGCCCCGACGATGCCACACATACACTTCTCCTTGAGATGCAAATCGTAAAGTCAGTTGGATGGTTCAGAGCTCGATGTCAGCAAGTGACCGGGGCGCAGATAAGCGTCACCCCCTGGGCTTGAATCTGTTCTCTGGCCTCGCTGGCCAGCCCCTCGTCGGTCACCAGGGTATGGATGCTCGACCAGGGAAGTTCGAGATTGGGGATCTTGCGGCCGATCTTTTCCGATTCGACCATCACAATAACCTCCCGCGATACCTCGGCCATGACCCGCGACAGGCCCACCAGCTCGTTGAAGGTGGTGGTGCCACGCTCCGGGTCGATGCCGTCAGCACCGATAAAGAGCTGGTCAAAGTCGTAGGAGCGCAACACCTGTTCCGCCACCTGCCCCTGGAAGGATTCGGAGTGAGGGTCCCAAGTGCCACCGGTCATTAACAGGGTAGGCTCATTTTCCAGCTCGCGCAGGGCACCGGCCACATTGAGGGAGTTGGTCATCACGATAAGGCCGCGCTTGTTGCCCAGCATGGGGATCATGGCGCTAGTGGTGCTGCCGCTGTCGATGATGACGCGGTTGTGATC
>NZ_JAAKNE010000221.1:0-2311 GCF_049170755.1 Aeromonas sp. 604176 | reverse complement strand
GGCATCGGCCAGCTCGGCACCGACACCCCGGAAAACTGGGTGACCAGCGTGCAGCGCAAGAAAGCGGGCCCGACCTGGACCCCGACCGCCAAGATGCATGCCGAATACGCCGCCCGTGGCGAGAGCCTGCCTGCGGTATGGCCTGCCGGCCCGGACAACCCTATGGGTCTGTTTGCCCTCTACATCGGCAAGATGTACGCCATCCACGGTACCAATGCCAACTTCGGCATCGGCCTGCGGGTGAGCCACGGTTGCGTGCGTCTGCGCAACGACGACATCGCCTACCTGTTCAAGCAGGTACCGGTCGGTACCCGCGTCCAGTTCGTCAACCAGCCGATCAAGGCCTCCCTCGAGCCCAACGGTGTCCGCTATCTGGAAGTGCATCAGCCGCTGTCGCGCAGCGAAGAGGAGTTCAACTCCAAGCTGCCGGCACCGCTGCCGATGACTCCGGCGGTGACCCGCTTCATTGCCCACGCCGACAGCGACTCCCAACTGGTGAAGCAGGCGCTGGAGCAGCGCAACGGCATGCCGATGGCGATCAACCGCTAACGGCAAATCCCCGTCACGACAAAGGGCGAACAGCATGCTGTTCGCCCTTTTTGTTTCTGCTAGGTTGACTCAGCTTCGCAGCAGATTTGTCTGCAGCTCGCTGCCGAGCTGATCGAGCAGCTGATAGCGCGCCTTGTAGCTGGCCCGCTTGCGGGAGGGGATCTCCTCCAGCGTCTTGCGGGGCACCTCCAGCGGCAGGCTCATCCAGAGTTCATCCTGCACACAGCCCTGATGCTCCTGCCACAAGCCGTCGAGGTCGAACTTGACCCGATCGGCGGTGCGTTTGCTGCTCTGATAGACGTGGCTTTGGGTGCGGATCCCGAGCAGGCTCTTGCACGCCAACCCCCGGGCCAGCTCGGCGGCCATATAGACCAGCAGGGACATGGGGCGCAGCCCGCCGCACGCCTTGGTGACCTGCTTGATCTCCTCGCTCTGCCCCTTGCCGCCCTGCAGCGAGCAGATCTCGAGGGTCGGGTTCGGCGCGGGGCGTAGATTGAGGGCCATGTAATAGAGGGCCGCGTCACCCAGCTTGAGGGTCAGGCTCATCTCCCCCTCTTTGCCCATGTGGGTTTGGTAATCCAGTTGCAGGGTCAGCGGTGCCGTCAGCTTGTCGCTCTGCCATTGGGCCAGCAGCAGGCCGTGCCCGCTGTAGATTGCCAGCTGTTGCGCCTTGGGCAGCTGACGTGCCAGCTGCTGGTAGTGGCCGCTGATAAGCCCGGCTCGCAGGCGCTTGCTGAGCCCCTTGTGGCGATAGGGGTGGATCGGCTTTTCCAGAATATCGGGGAAGCGGCTGATCGCCTGCGCTAGCAGCGGTTGCTCCTGCTGCTGGCGATAGAGGGCGCGGGCGCCGGGATTGAGCCAGAGACGCCCCACATACTTGGCCCGTCGGATGAGATGACCCGACTCCTCCACCGGGTGAAGGCGGCGGGCGAGGGTTCGCAGGTGTGACAGATGAGATGACATGGTGCCGACCTTTGACTGGTGTGATGAGACAGGGCGGGGAGTGTAGGAGCGGGGCGCTGGCTTGTAAAAAATGGATAGTAACAAAATGTGAAAACATAACGCTCAATAGCCGCCGTTGCGGCGATATGGCTGCCACGGCCACGGCAGGAAATCTGGCGCCATCCTCTTGATGCGGCAGATGATTTGATGCGCAAAGGTTTTTATTGTGTTTTGTGTTTGTTAAAAGTGGTTGAGCTGGCGCGAACGGCTGATTAAGCTAGGCCGGTTTTTTAGGGATGAGCCCGTCACCAGAGCGGGCAGAAAATGACACAAAACGGAGTTTTGCATGACAGCTAGCACACCCATGTTAATCACCTTCCTGGTGTATATCCTCGGAATGGTGTTGATCGGCTTCGTCGCCTATCGCGCCACCCGCAACTTTGATGACTACATTCTGGGCGGCCGCCGGATGGGGAGCTGGGTCACCGCTCTCTCTGCCGGCGCCTCCGACATGAGCGGCTGGCTGCTGATGGGGCTGCCCGGCGCCGTCTTCGTCAGCGGCATCTCCGAGAGCTGGATCGCCATCGGTCTGGTCATCGGCGCCTACCTCAACTGGCGCTGGGTAGCGGGTCGCCTGCGGGTACATACCGAGAAGAACCGCAACGCCCTGACCCTGCCGGACTACTTCACCTACCGCTTTGAAGATCACAGCAAGGTGCTGCGCATTCTCTCGGCGCTGGTGATCCTGCTCTTCTTCACCATCTATTGCGCCTCCGGCGTGGTGGCCGGTGCCCGTCTGTTCGAGAGCACCTTCGGCATG
>NZ_JAAKNE010000220.1:0-2320 GCF_049170755.1 Aeromonas sp. 604176 | reverse complement strand
GAAGAAACGGTGCAAATTTTGGAAAGCATGCTCTAAGTCATTGCTAGATGGTTCGCAAAAGGCCCCAAGCTCTCTATAATGGGGCCTTTGTTGTGCTCGGGACGTGCCCGTGCGTTTATATGAAAGCCAAGGTTATACATGGAAAACACTGAGAAGCTGAAGAACAGTAAAGAGATCGTTGCCTACCTGGTCGAGAAATTCCCGGCCTGCTTCGTTGCTGAAGGAGAGGCCAAGCCGCTCAAGATTGGCATCTTCCAGGATTTGGCCGAGCGTCTTGCTGACGATGCCAGAGTCTCCAAGACCATGCTGCGCTCCGCACTGCGTCAATACACCTCCAGCTGGCGCTACCTGCACGGACTCAAAGCTGGCCAGGCTCGCGTTGATCTGGATGGTAATCCGGGTGAACTGCTGACCGAAGAGCACATCGAGCACGCCAAGCAAGCTCTGAAAGAGAGCAAAGAGCGCGTATTCGCCAGCCGTCGTACCAATACCAAAGAGAAGGATGAGAAGGCCAAGAAGCCTCGTCGCCCTGCTGTGCGCAAAACCGAGAAGGCTGATGTCGCTGCCAAGCCGAAGGCTGCCGCCAAAGTGCCCGCTGCTGAAGCTCCGCTTGTTAAAGTGGATGCCGCTACGCTGAAAGTGGGCCAGGATGTGCGCGTCGTTATGGGTAAATTCCCGGTTCCGGCAACCATCAAGGAAGTGACCAAGGACGATGTACAGGTCCAACTGCAGACCGGCATGATGGTGCGGGTCAAATCAGAGCACTTGGTTCTCTAAGGAGACAAATGTTGAAGCATGGCGTAATTCGTTTTTCCCTCGTTGCCTGTAGCCTGGCGCTTGCCGGGCTTGCACAGGCCATCGAGCCGGTGCTCAAGGAGAGTGATTTGCCTGTGTTGGCTCAAGAGAGCCAACATGCTACGGCCAGCAAGCGAATTACCAATCTGTTTACCCGCTCGCACTACAAACAGTTCAAGCTGGATGATGCCTTTTCCTCCGTGATTTTCGATAAATATCTGGAGAATCTGGACTACAGTCGCAACCTGTTTTTGGCCTCTGATATCAGCCGTTTTGAAAAATACCGTAACGGTTTTGACACCGACCTCGAAAGAGGCCGTCTGGCACCCGCCTACGAGATGTTCAACCTGAGTCAGCAACGGCGTTATGAGCGGTTCGAATACGCCCTCAAACTGCTTGACACTCCCTTTGATTTCACCCAGCCCGACAACTATGTGTTCGATCGGGAAGGTGCGGCTTGGCCCAAAGATGAAGCAGAGCTCAACGAGCTGTGGCGTCAGCGAGTCAAGTTCGATGCCCTGAGCCTCAAACTCAGCGGCAAGGAGTGGCCCGAGATCAAGGAGCTGCTTGGCAAGCGTTACAACAACGCCATCAAGCGAATGTCCCAGACCGAGAGCGAAGATGTCTTCCAGCTCTTCATGAACTCCTTCGCTCGCGCCATCGAACCCCACACCAGTTACCTCTCACCGCGCAGTGCCGATCGTTTCAACACCGAGATGAACCTCTCGCTGGAAGGGATCGGTGCCGTGTTGCAGGCGGAAGATGACTTTACAGTCATCCGCTCCCTGGTACCCGGTGGTCCTGCTGCCAAATCCAACCACCTCAAGCCTGATGACAAAATCACCGGGGTGGGACAGGAAGATGGCAAGATTGTTGATGTGATCGGCTGGCGTCTCGATGACGTGGTCGAGCTCATCAAGGGACCCAAGGGGAGCAAGGTCAAGCTTGAAATTCAGCGCGGCAAGGGCGCTACCGCCAAGACCGAACAGATCGAGCTGACCCGTGACAAGGTGCGCCTTGAAGACAGAGCCGCCAAGTCCAAGGTGATCACCGCCGAAGGCAAGAAGATCGGTGTCATCGAGATTCCAAGTTTCTACGTCAATCTGCACGATGATGTGATCAAGGAGCTCTCCAGCCTCAACAAGCAGAAGATCGATGGTTTGATCATCGATCTGCGCGGAAACGGCGGCGGAGCCCTGACCGAAGCCTCTGCCCTGAGCGGTCTCTTCTTTGGCAGCGGTCCTGTGGTTCAGATCCGGGATCATATGGGTCGTATCACGGTCAACGGTGACGATGATGGCAACGTCTATTACGGCGGTCCCATGTCGGTGCTGATCGACAGATACAGTGCATCTGCCTCCGAGATCTTCGCCGCCGCCATGCAGGATTATGGTCGTGCCCTGATCCTGGGGGAAAACTCGTTCGGCAAGGGGACGGTGCAACAACATCGCAGCCTCGCCAAGGTCTATGACTTCTACGAGCAGCCGCTGGGTCACGTGCAGTACACCATCGCCAAGTTCTACCG
>NZ_JAAKNE010000219.1:0-2360 GCF_049170755.1 Aeromonas sp. 604176 | reverse complement strand
CTCGAAGTCGCCGTGCTGAACCAGAAGCTGGCCGCCGAGACCATCGATGTCAGCCTGCCGGGCCGCCGCATCGAGAATGGCGGTCTGCACCCGGTGACCCGCACCATCGAGCGCATCGAGCGCCTGTTTGGTGAGATGGGCTTCAAGGTTGCCCGTGGTCCCGAGATTGAAGATGGCTTTCACAACTTCGATGCGCTGAATATTCCGGCTCATCACCCGGCGCGTACCGATCACGATACCTTCTACTTCAATCCTGATCTGATGCTGCGTACCCACACCTCCGGTGTGCAGATCCGCACCATGGAGCATCAGCAGCCGCCGATCCGCATCATTGCACCGGGCCGCGTCTATCGTAACGACTACGACATGACCCACACCCCGATGTTCCATCAGGTTGAAGGCCTGCTGGTTGACGAGCATGCCAGCTTTACCGAGCTGAAGGGCATTCTGCACGACTTCCTGCGCAACTACTTCGAGGAAGACCTGACCATTCGCTTCCGTCCTTCCTATTTCCCGTTCACCGAGCCGAGCGCTGAAGTGGACGTAATGGGCAAGAACGGCAAGTGGCTGGAAGTGCTGGGCTGCGGCATGGTTCACCCGAACGTACTGCGTTCGGTCGGCATCGATCCGGAAAAATACTCGGGCTTTGCCTTCGGCATGGGCGTTGAGCGCCTGACCATGCTGCGTTACGGGGTCAACGACCTGCGTGCCTTCTTCGAAAACGACCTGCGCTTCCTCAAGCAGTTCAAGTAAGGGCGAGAGAACATGAAATTCAGTAAATCCTGGGTGATGGAGTGGGTCCGCACCGAGTTGAGTGACAACGCGCTGGCCGAGCAGATCACCATGGCCGGTCTGGAAGTGGACGCCGTGGAAGCGGTGGCTGGCCAGTTCAACAATGTGGTGGTGGGTGAAGTGGTCGAGTGCGCCCAACATCCTGACGCCGACAAGCTGCGGGTGACCAAGGTCAACGTGGGTGAGGCCGAGTTGCTGGACATCGTCTGCGGCGCGCCAAACTGCCGTCAGGGCTTGAAAGTGTGTGTGGCCAAAGTAGGGGCGACCCTGCCGGGTGATTTCACCATCAAGAAAGCCAAACTGCGTGGTCAGCCGTCCCACGGCATGCTCTGCTCTTTCAGTGAGCTGGGTATCGACGTTGAAGCCGATGGCATCATCGAGCTGCCGGCCGATGCCCCCATCGGTACCGATATTCGTGACTACCTCAATCTGAACGACGTCTCCATCGATGTTGATCTGACTCCGAACCGTGCCGATTGTCTCGGTATCGCCGGTCTGGCCCGTGAAATCGGCGTGCTCAACAGCGTCGACGTGGTCGAGCCGACCTGGGCACCAGCTGTTGCCACTATTGATGCAACTTTCCCGATCCGGGTTGAAGCACCAGCTGATTGCCCCCGTTATCTGGGCCGCGTCATCAAGGGGCTGAACTTGCAGGCCCAGAGCCCGCTCTGGATGCAAGAGAAGCTGCGCCGTGGCGGCATTCGCTCCATCGACGCCATCGTCGACATCACCAACTATCTGCTGCTGGAATACGGTCAGCCGATGCACGCCTTCGATCTGGCTACCCTGGAAGGGGAACTGGTGGTACGTCGCGCCCACGCTGACGAGCCGATGACCCTGCTCGACGGCAACGAAGTGAAGCTCAAAGATACCACCCTGGTGATTGCCGATGCCAAAGGTCCTGCCTGCATGGCCGGTATCTTCGGCGGCAACCGCACTGGTGTATCCGAGACCACCACCGACATTTTGCTGGAGTGTGCCTTCTTCGCGCCGCTCTCCATCACCGGCCGTGCCCGTACTTACGGTCTGCACACCGACTCATCCCATCGCTTCGAGCGCGGGGTGGATCCGGAGCTGCAAGCCAAGGTGATGGACCGTGCAACTCGCCTGCTGCTGGAT
This sequence comes from Aeromonas sp. 604176, assembly GCF_049170755.1. NCBI lineage: Bacteria > Pseudomonadati > Pseudomonadota > Gammaproteobacteria > Aeromonadales > Aeromonadaceae > Aeromonas > Aeromonas sp. 604176. Next base: position 449 of record NZ_JAAKNE010000219.1, on the reverse strand, counting down.
ATCTGCGGCGGCGACGCGGGTCCGGTCATCGAGGTCAAATCCGATGCCCATCTGCCGAAAGCGGCACCCATCAAGCTGCGTCGCGCCAAGCTCGACAAGGTAATCGGTATCAGCGTGGCGGATGCTCAGGTGGTCGAGATCCTGACTCGCCTCGGCATGCAGGTGACTGTGGATGCTGACGGTTGGACTGCGTTGGCGCCCTCCTGGCGTTTCGATATCGCCATCGAGGAAGACCTCATCGAGGAAGTGGCTCGCATCTACGGCTACAACAACATTCCGAACCTGAAACCGGCCGCCTCTCTGGCGATGGTTGAGCAGGCAGAAGGGCAGGTGACCTTGAAGCGCGTACGCGACCTGCTGGTTGACCGCGGTTTCCAGGAAGCGATCACCTACAGCTTCGTTGATCCCAAGACCCAGCAAACCCTGTTCCCGCAGAGCGATGCCATCGT
>NZ_JAAKNE010000218.1:0-2361 GCF_049170755.1 Aeromonas sp. 604176 | reverse complement strand
GGGGCAGGCAGCTTCTTCGACATGATCGCCATCCCGGCGGATGCCAAGAACGTCGAGGCGGCCCACACCTTCATCAATTACCTGATGAAGCCGGACGTGATCGCGAACATCACCAACGTGGTGCAGTTCCCGAACGGCAACAAGGCGGCCACGCCGCTGGTGGACGAGGCGATCCGTACCGACCCGGGTATCTACCCGACGCCGGATACCCTCAAGAAGATCTACACCTTCCCGGATCTGCCGGCCAAGGTGCAGCGTCTGATGACCCGCAGCTGGACCAAGATCAAGTCAGGCAAGTAAGAGTGACGAGTACCCCTCCCGGTCCGCAGTTCGGCCGGGAGGGTGGTGACCACCCGACAGGTTGGACGGCGCGTATGGATGCGCGACTGGCAAAATCACACAAATGAGGACTGATAAGTGCACATGACCAAGATGGCAACGCTGGCCCTGACCCTGGGGTTTGCAAATCTGACCCAGGCAGCCCCTGTGGTTCATTTTTACAACTGGTCCGATTATATCGGCGAGACCACCCTCAGTGACTTTCAGCAGAAGACCGGGATCAAGACCGTCTACGACGTGTTTGACTCCAACGAGACGCTGGAAGGCAAGCTGCTGACCGGACGCACCGGCTACGATCTGGTCGTGCCCTCCAACAATTTCCTGGCCAAGCAGATCAAGGCGGGGGCCTTCCAGAAGCTGGACCTCACCCTGCTGCCAAACCTGAGCAACCTGGACCCCATGCTGCTCAAGCAGCTCGAGAAGGTGGATCCGGGCCATCAGTACGCCGTGCCCTACCTCTGGGGCACCAACGGCATCGGCTACAACGTCGACAAGATCAAGGAAGTGCTGGGTGTCGACAAGATTGACTCCTGGGCGACCATCTTCGAGCCGGAAAACATGAAGAAGCTCTCCCAGTGCGGCGTGGCCTTCCTCGATTCGGCGGACGAGATGATCCCGGCTGCCCTCAACTACCTGGGGCTCAACCCCAACAGCCATGAGCCGGCGGATATCAAGCGGGCCGAAGAGCAGCTGCTCAAGGTGCGCCCCTATGTGGCCTACTTCCACTCCTCCAAGTACATCGGTGACCTCGCCAACGGCAACATCTGCGTGGCGGCCGGGTTCTCCGGCGACATCCTGCAGGCGGCGTCCCGGGCCGAGGAGGCGGGCAAGGGGATCAATATTGCCTACAGCATCCCCAAGGAGGGTGGCAATCTCTGGTTCGACATGATGGCGATCCCGGCCGATGCCACCAACGTGAAAGAGGCTCACGCCTTGATCAACTACATTCTCGAACCGCAGGTCATCGCCAAGGTGAGCGACTATGTGGGTTACGCGAACCCGAACATCAAGGCGGGAGAGTTCATGGACAAGGCCGTGCGCGAGGACGAGTCAGTCTATCCCCCCCAGGCGGTGCTTGAGCGTCTGTATGTGCAGGAAGCACATCCCCGCTCGGTGCAGCGCCTGATCACCCGGAGTTGGACCAAGATCAAATCCGGAACCTAACCTTGGCGCCCATCCCGGGGCGCCAGATTGTATTGATGGATCGGCCCAGGCCGGAATCACCTTTGGGAGTTTGGTAATGGCGATAGCCTCCAGTGCCTACAAGAAAGCCCTCGAGGGCAGCCAGCAGCGTAAAGAAGTGCTGGTCAAAATAGACAGGGTAAGCAAGCAGTTCGACGAAACGCTGGCGGTCGACAACGTGTCTCTCAACATCCACAAGGGCGAGATCTTCGCCCTGCTGGGTGGGTCCGGCTCCGGCAAGTCCACCTTGCTGCGGATGCTGGCCGGGTTCGAGCGACCCACGGAAGGACGGCTGTTCCTCGACGGCGTCGACATTACCGACATGCCGCCCTATGAACGCCCCATCAACATGATGTTCCAGTCCTATGCCCTGTTCCCCCACATGACGGTGGCCCAGAACATCGCCTTCGGCCTCAAGCAGGATGGCCTGCCCAAGGCGGAGATCGATGCCCGGGTGGAAGAGATGCTCAAGCTGGTGCAGATGACCCAGTACGCCCGCCGCAAACCGCACCAGCTCTCCGGTGGTCAGCGTCAGCGGGTGGCCCTGGCCCGTTCCCTGGCCAAGCGTCCCAAGCTGTTGCTGCTGGACGAGCCCATGGGGGCACTGGACAAGAAGCTGCGCTCTACCATGCAGCTCGAGCTGGTCGAGATCATCGAGCGGGTGGGCGTGACCTGCGTCATGGTGACCCACGATCAGGAAGAAGCCATGACCATGGCCGAGCGGATCGCCATCATGCACCTCGGTTGCATCGAGCAGATCGGCAGCCCGATGGATATCTACGAGACCCCGGCCAGTCGGCTGGTGTGCGAGTTCATCGGCAACGTCAACCTGTTTGACGG
>NZ_JAAKNE010000217.1:0-2384 GCF_049170755.1 Aeromonas sp. 604176 | reverse complement strand
GGAAGTTACACTGACCCAATTCCAGGAAGCACAGTTAAATGAATGACATGAAAAGCAAATTAAAAGGAATGACCCTGCTCTCCCTGCTTAGTCTCGGCGGGTGTGTCAATATGGAAAAAGCGCCTCAGGTCCCTGCTCTGACGCTGGCCGAGCTTCGTAGCGAGCTGAGCCAGAGCGAGCAGCGCCTGCAAACATCCATGGAACAGCAACAGAAGCAGTATGTGCAGCAACAGCACCTGCTGGTTCAGCTCAACACAGATGTCACCAATATGAAAGAGTCCGTCAAGCAAGTAGACCACAAGCTCGCCACCCTCCCCTCCGAGCCGCCCAAGCCGATGGCCATCCCCACCGAGAAGTGCCCGGCCCCCAATCAGGGCCACACCATCGATGGCAAGCTGATGGTCGGTGAAGCGGAGTGGATCTGGGTTGATGCCGCCAACGACGCCTTCCAGGCGCGGGTCGATACCGGTGCGACCACCTCCTCCATCAGTGCCCAGGAGATCACCATTTTCGAACGCAATGGCAAAAACTGGGTGCGCTTCTTCCTGAGTCATCAGGATGTGGATGACAAGATCCAGATCGAAGCGCCGCTGGTACGCCATGTGCGGGTGCGTCAGGCCTCTGCCGACGATCTCGACCGCCGTCCGGTGGTCCGTCTGGCGGTACGGATTGGCGACATGACCGAGAAAGCCGAATTTACCCTGAAGGACCGCAGCGACATGACCTTCCCGGTGCTGCTGGGTCGCGAATTTTTGAAAGACATCGCCGTGGTTGATGTGGCCCGCGAATATATCCAACCCAAACCCAAGCTCAAGGATGTGAAATAATCCATGGTTTCCCGTAAGCCGTTCTATTTGCTGGTAGCCCTGCTGTACATTGTCGGCCTGGGGATGACGATCTATCACCATATCGCGTTGGATGTGCCGCTGACGCCCGGTGAAAAGCGCCAGATCTGGTCCATCGAAGCCAAGCTGGAGTTTGAGGCGACCGGTGAGCCGGTGATCGCCTCCCTGGCCATTCCGGGCACCCAGCCCGGTTTCACCCTGATGAACGAGAACGCCGCCAGCCCCGGCTACGGCCTCTCCTTTGTCGAGAAAGATGGCGATGCCCGCGCCGAGTGGTCCATCCGCACCGCCTCCGGCCGTCAGGAGCTCTACTACCGCGTCGACATGATGGCAGATGCCCATGCCAAACCGGCCGCCAATCCGCAGCCGCCTGCCATCGAGAAGCAGATCGAGAGCGAGCCCTACGCCACCGCCATGAAGCAGATCCTGGAACGTGCCCAGGAGCGCTCCGCCGACGGCTACACCCTGACTCGCGAGATCATCAAGGAGATCGAGAAGCAGGAGCAGAACGCCGAGCTGCTGAAAAAGCACAAGAGCCGTGCCAACCTGATCGCCGAGCTGCTCAACAATGCTGACGTCCCCACCCGCGTGGTGCATGCTCTGAATCTGGAAGATGGCCGCCGTCGTCAGGAGCTGGTGGATTACCTGCAGGTATTCAACAGCCCGACCGACTACAAGCTGTTCAACCCGCAAACCGGTGAACAGGGCCGTCCGGCCAACCTGCTGCTGTGGGAGTACAACTCCGGCGCCCTGCTGGATGTGACCGGTGGTCACAACTCCCGTGTCAGCTTCTCGATGATCGAGCAGGAGCAGCCGGTCAGCGTGGCGCTGGCCCAGAAGTTTGAAAAATCAGAGATGATGAACTTCTCTATCCACAGCCTGCCGCTGGAAGAGCAGACCCTGTTCAAGGGCTTGCTGCTGATCCCGATCGGCGTGCTGATGGTGGTGTTCTTGCGCGTGATTGTCGGCATCAAGACCTCCGGTACCTTTATGCCGGTGCTGATCGCCGTCGCCTTTATCCAGACCCAGCTGATCACCGGTCTGGTGGGCTTCCTGCTGATCGTCGGCACAGGTCTGGTGATCCGCTCCTATCTGTCACGGCTCAACCTGCTGCTGGTCGCCCGAATATCGGCCATCATCATCATGGTGATCTCGATGATCGGTATCTTCTCTGCCTTTGCCTTCAAGCTGGGGCTGACCGACGGTATGAAGATCACCTTCTTCCCGATGATCATCCTCTCCTGGACCATCGAGCGGATGTCCATCCTGTGGGAAGAAGAGGGCCCGAAAGAGGTGTTCCGTCAGGGCGGTGGCTCCCTGCTGGTGGCCATCATCGCCTATCTGGCCATGGACAACGAACTGATCCGTCACCTCACCTTCAACTTCCTCGGCCTGCAGCTGGTACTGATGGCGACCGTGTTGTTGATGGGTAACTACACCGGCTACAAGCTGAGCGAGCTGAAGCGCTTCAAGCCGCTGGTGGACGAGATCAAGTCTGGCGCCACCCCGGGTAAGGACAAGTAACAGATGTGGTTCTGG
>NZ_JAAKNE010000216.1:0-2476 GCF_049170755.1 Aeromonas sp. 604176 | reverse complement strand
GAAGCCCATGCGTTCACGCTCCTGTTGTACCGGTTCAGCCGAGTAGACCAAGAAGTTTACCAGATCCAGTACCGTCTTATCATACTCTTCGTCATCCATTTCACCGTTGCCGTCAGATTTGATGCTGACAACCTGCTGGGTCTCGACGCCATCGACCATGTGAGTCGCGAACTCGGCACGGGGAGTCCCCTGCAGCGGCTCCAGCACATGGGGCATGCCCACTGACGGGAACACCACGTTATTCACACCAAACGGACGGGTCGGATCCACGTAAAAAGAACGCAGATAAGTGTAAATCCAGTCCGCACCACGTACTCGGGCTACCAGAGTCAGGTCGGGAGGCGGCGCACCAAACCACTTAGCGGCATCCTTCTCGGACATGGCACTCTTCATCAGATCACCCACTTTGGCGTCGGTGAAAATGAGGTTCTCCTTCATCAGATCCTCAGGGATCTCCAGATCGGCAGCAACCCGGTTGTAACGTTGGTACTGGGTAGAGTGGCAGCCGGCACAATAATTCATGAAGGTGGCCGCTCCGCGTTGCAGGGATGCCTTGTCACTCAGATCGTAATTGGCCTTGTCCAGTGCAACCGCACCTCCAGCGGCAAACACCAGAGAGGGCAGCAGGGTCAGCACTGCAAATATTATTTTTTTCATTTAAATGTCACCCTCTCCGGCAGCGGCTTGGTGCGTTCGTTTTTGCTGTAGAAGAACAACAGCACGAAGAAACCGAAATAACCCAAGGTACAGATCTGGGCAACCAGCGTCAGAGTCGGCGTCGACGGCAGTACACCCAGCACCCCCAGAATGATGAAGCAGACCACAAACTGGGCGATGTTCAGCTTGTGCAGCTTGCTGCGATAGCGTACTGAACGCACCTTGCAGCGATCCAGCCAGGGCAGCAGGAACAACACCACAATAGAGAGGCCCATCATGATGACGCCAAGCAGCTTGTCAGGTACCGCACGCAGAATCGCGTAGAAGGGGGTGAAGTACCACACAGGCGCGATGTGAGCCGGAGTCTTCAGGCCGTTGGCCACTTCAAAGTTCGGCTTCTCGAGGAAGTAACCCCACATATCCGGCTTGAAGAAGATGATGGCGCAGAAGAAGAACAGGAAGCCGGCCACACCGATCATATCCTTGACGGTGAAGTAAGGGTGGAACGCCACCGCATCCAGCGGCCAGCCGTTCTCGTCCTTGTGCTTCTTGATATCGATGCCATCCGGGTTGTTGGAGCCGACTTCGTGCAGCGCCAGGATATGCATGGCAACCAGCATCACCAGCACCAGCGGCAACGCGATGACGTGCAGCGCGAAGAAGCGGTTCAGGGTCGCACCAGAGATAACGTAGTCACCACGGATCCACAGAGTAAGATCGTCACCGATGACCGGAATGGCACCAAACAGCGAGATGATGACCTGGGCCCCCCAGAATGACATCTGTCCCCAGGGCAGCAAGTAGCCCATAAAGGCTTCCGCCATCAGCACCAGGAAGATCAGCATGCCGAAAATCCACAGCAGCTCGCGCGGCTTCTGGTAAGAGCCGTAAATCATACCTCGGAACATGTGCAGGTAGACCACCACGAAGAAGGCAGAGGCACCGGTAGAGTGCATGTAACGTAGCAGCCAGCCATACTCCACATCCCGCATGATGTACTCGACGGAGGCAAACGCACCTTCCGCAGAGGGGTTGTAGTTCATGGTCAGCCAGATGCCGGTGATGATCTGGTTAACCAGCACCAACATGGCCAGCGAACCGAAGAAATACCAGAAGTTCAGGTTCTTCGGAGCCGGATACTTGGCCATGTGGTCGTTGTACATGGCCGTAAGCGGAAAGCGATCGTCAATCCAGCCCATCAGTTTGCTCAACATGATCAGGCCTCCTTGCCATCGGCACCGACCAGAATGGTGGTGTCGTTAATGAATTGATACGGCGGAATAACCAGGTTCAGTGGTGCAGGCACCCCCTGGAACACACGGCCAGCCATATCGAACTTGGAGCCATGACACGGGCAGAAGAAGCCGGACGCAACCCCCTGCACCTGCTCACCAAAACTGTCAGGCAGATAAGAAGGTGAACACCCGAGATGGGTGCAGATACCGACCGCGACAAAAATTTCGGGCTTGATCGATCTGTACCCGTTATGGGCATAGTCAGGCTGCTGCGGCTCTTCTGATGAGGGATCCCGCAACTTGTCATCATGTGCTGCCAGGGCATCCAGCGTCTGCTTGGTGCGTTTCACCACCCAGACGGGTTTGCCACGCCACTCGACACGGATGAGCTGACCCGGTTCCAACTTGCTGATATCGACTTCAACCGGTGCACCGGCTGCTTTGGCCTTGGCACTCGGATTCCATGACTTTATAAACGGCACTGCGGTAAACGCAGCTCCTACCCCACCAACGGCAACCGTTGACCAGGTAAGAAATCTGCGGCGACCGGTATCAACTGGCGCATTGCTCATCCAAAAACTCTC
>NZ_JAAKNE010000215.1:0-2502 GCF_049170755.1 Aeromonas sp. 604176 | reverse complement strand
GATTGTTTATTAACCATCAGGGAATAGTCATGCAGATTGGAATACCGAGAGAGAGTCTCGCCGGTGAGACCCGGGTCGCAGCGACCCCGGCTACCGTCGAGCAGCTGAAAAAGCTCGGCTTCGAGGTCGCCATCGAGACCGGCGCAGGCCTGTCGGCCAGCTTCGATGATGCCGCCTTCGAGGCTGCCGGTGCCAGCGTGGTGCCGAATGTCTGGCAAGCCGACCTTATCTTCAAGGTCAATGCGCCGACCGATGCCGAGATCGCACAAATTAAAGATGGTGCCACTCTGGTGAGCTTCATCTGGCCTGCCCAGAACCCTGAGCTGGTCAAGAAGCTGTCCGAGCGCAACATCAATGTGATGGCGATGGACATGGTGCCGCGGATCTCCCGTGCCCAGTCCCTCGATGCCCTCTCCTCCATGGCCAACATCGGTGGCTATCGCGCCGTGGTTGAAGCTGCGCACCAGTTCGGTCGCTTCTTCACCGGTCAAATCACCGCAGCCGGTAAAGTGCCGCCTGCCAAGGTACTGGTGATCGGTGCCGGTGTTGCCGGTCTGGCTGCCATTGGTACTGCCGGTTCCCTCGGTGCCATCGTGCGTGCGTTCGATACCCGTCTGGAAGTGGCTGAGCAGATCGAATCCATGGGTGGGGAATTCCTCAAGCTGGACTTCGGTGGCGAAGATGGTGCATCCAGCGATGGTTACGCCAAAGTCATGTCCGATGAGTTCATCAAGGCCGAGATGGAGCTGTTCGCCCAGCAGGCCAAAGAGGTGGATATCATCATCACCACCGCCCTGATCCCGGGCAAGCCGGCTCCCAAGCTGATCACCAAAGAGATGGTCGACAGCATGAAGCCGGGCTCCGTCATCGTGGACATGGCCGCTCAGGCTGGCGGTAACTGTGAATACACAGTGCCGGGTGAGCTGCATGTCACCGCCAACGGCGTCAAGGTGATCGGTTACACCGATCTGCCGGGTCGTTTGCCTGCCCAATCCTCCCAGCTCTACGGTACCAACCTGGTCAACCTGATGAAGCTGATGTGCAAGGAGAAGGACGGCAACGTTGCCATCGACTTCGAAGACGTGGTTCAGCGCAACATGACGGTGATCCAGGCCGGTGAAGTGACCTTCCCGCCGCCCGCCATCTCCGTCTCTGCTGCCCCGCAGAAACCGGCCGCCGCCAAACCGGCAGCCAAGAAGGAAGAGGCCAAGCCCTCCAACAAGAAGTTCGTGTTCGGTGCCCTCGGCATCGCCGCCTTCGGCTGGATCGCCTCCGTTGCCCCGGCAGCCTTCCTCTCCCACTTCACCGTATTCATCTTGGCCTGTGTGGTCGGTTACTACGTGGTGTGGAACGTCTCTCACGCCCTGCACACGCCGCTGATGTCGGTCACCAATGCCATCTCCGGCATTATCGTGGTCGGTGCCCTGCTGCAGATCGGGCAAGGGTCGACCCTGGTCACCGCGCTGGCGTTCATCGCCGTGCTGATTGCCAGTATCAACATCTTCGGCGGCTTCACCGTCACTCAGCGCATGCTGAAGATGTTCCGTAAGGATTAAGGGGGTTTAACGTGTCTCAAGGACTGGTAACAGCATCCTATATCGTTGCCGCCGTGCTCTTCATCCTCAGTCTCGCGGGACTGTCGAAGCAAGAAACGGCCAAGCATGGCAACCTGTTCGGTATCGCGGGTATGGCTATCGCCCTGCTCGCCACCGTATTCAACCCGGAGACCAGTGGTGTTCACTGGATCATTCTGGCCATGGTGATCGGCGGTGCCATCGGCGTGCGTCTGGCACTCAAGGTCGAAATGACCGAGATGCCCGAGCTGGTGGCCGTGCTGCACAGCTTCGTGGGTATGGCAGCGGTGCTGGTGGGCTTCAACAGCTTCATCGATCTGCACCCTTCTGCACCTGCTGAGGTGGTCGTCTCCGTCGGTTCCAACCTGGATGCCACTCTGGCAGCCGCCCGTGCGGCGTTCGAGCAGGCCAACAGCGTTGCTCAGGTCGAGCACCTGACCGGCGCTATGCTGAACATCCATCTGGTCGAGATCTTCCTGGGCGTCTTCATCGGTGCCGTAACCTTCACCGGTTCCGTGGTTGCCTTCGGCAAACTGCGTGGTCTCATCTCCTCCAAGCCGCTGATGCTGCCGCACCGCCACAAGCTGAACCTGCTGGCCGTGGTCGCCTCGTTGGCGCTGATGGTCTACTTCGTCAACGCGGGCGGCTCTACATTCGCCCTGCTGGTGATGACCCTGATCGCCTTCGCCTTCGGCTGGCATCTGGTTGCCTCCATCGGTGGCGCAGACATGCCGGTCGTGGTCTCCATGCTGAACTCCTACTCCGGTTGGGCGGCAGCGGCGGCGGGCTTCATGCTCTCCAACGACCTGCTGATCGTCACCGGTGCCCTGGTGGGTTCCTCCGGTGCGATCCTCTCTTACATCATGTGCAAGGCGATGAACCGCTCCTTTATCTCCGTGATCGCCGGTGGCTTCGGCTCCGACGGCGT
>NZ_JAAKNE010000214.1:0-2539 GCF_049170755.1 Aeromonas sp. 604176 | reverse complement strand
GATTGCACGCGACCGGAAAACAGTTTTCCTTCGGCGCTCACCACATCCAGGTGAAAGGAGATCATCTCTGCCATGGGCCCTCCTGTCGAGGCTTACAGTTTCTTGGATTTCTCGACGACTTCGTCGATACCGCCAACCATGTAGAACGCCTGCTCGGGCAGATCGTCATACTCGCCTTTCAGGATGCCCTGGAAACCACGGATGGTCTCTTTCAGCGGCACGTATTTACCCGGAGAACCGGTAAACACTTCTGCTACGAAGAACGGCTGGGACAGGAAACGCTCGATCTTACGGGCACGGGCTACGGTCAGTTTGTCTTCTTCTGACAGTTCATCCATACCCAGGATGGCGATGATGTCCTTCAGCTCTTTGTAGCGCTGCAGTACGGTCTGAACGCCACGAGCGGTCTCGTAGTGCTCTTTGCCAACTACCAGCGGATCCAGCTGACGAGAGGTAGAGTCCAGCGGGTCAACGGCCGGGTAGATACCCAGTGCCGCGATCTGACGGGACAGTACGACGGTCGCATCCAGGTGGGCGAAGGTGGTCGCCGGAGACGGGTCAGTCAAGTCATCCGCAGGAACGTAAACGGCCTGTACGGAGGTGATAGAACCGGTCTTGGTGGAGGTGATACGTTCTTGCAGAACACCCATCTCCTCGGCCAGAGTCGGCTGGTAACCTACTGCGGAAGGCATACGGCCCAGCAGTGCGGATACTTCAGTACCGGCCAGGGTGTAACGGTAGATGTTGTCCACGAAGAACAGCACGTCACGACCTTCGTCACGGAACTTCTCGGCCATGGTCAGGCCGGTCAGCGCTACGCGCAGACGGTTTCCGGGCGGCTCGTTCATCTGACCGTAAACCAGAGATACTTTGTCCAGTACGTTGGACTCCATCATCTCGTGGTAGAAGTCGTTACCCTCACGGGTACGCTCACCTACACCGGCGAACACGGAGTAACCGCTGTGCTCGATCGCGATGTTACGGATCAGCTCCATCATGTTTACGGTTTTGCCTACACCGGCACCACCGAACAGACCCACTTTACCACCCTTGGCGAACGGACATACCAGGTCGATAACCTTGATGCCGGTCTCCAGCAGCTCGGTGCTGTTGGACTGATCTTCGTAGCTGGGGGCTTCACGGTGGATTGACCAGCTCTCTTCTTCACCGATCGGGCCTTTCTCGTCGATAGGCTCGCCCAGTACGTTCATGATCCGACCCAGAGTCGCAGTACCGACCGGAACCTGGATGGATTTACCGCTATTCATTACTTCCAACCCACGACGCAGACCGTCGGAGGAACCCATGGTGATGCAACGAACGACGCCGCCACCGATCTGTTGCTGAACTTCCAGCACCAGACCCTGGCCTTGACCTTCGCTAACGACCTTCAGTGCATCGTACACCTGGGGCACGGCATTCTGCGGGAACTCGATGTCCACTACAGCGCCGATGATTTGGACGATGAAACCGTTACTCATGTCAAATCCTCTAAACCTTTGATAACCCTTGCCTTACACCGCAGCAGCACCGGATACGATCTCTGTCAGCTCCTGGGTAATACTGGCCTGACGGGCCTTGTTGTATACCAGTTGCAGATCGTTAATCAGGTTACCGGCGTTGTCAGTCGCGGCTTGCATGGCAACCATTCGGGCTGCCTGTTCACTGGCCAAGTTTTCCACTACACCCTGGTAAACCTGAGATTCGACATAACGAACCAGCAGGGTATCCAGCAGCTTCTTGGGATCCGGCTCATAGAGGTAATCCCAGTGGTGTTTCTTGGCGAGCTTGCTGTCTTCAGTTACGGGCAAAGGCAGCAGTTGATCGACCCGTGGTTGCTGCACCATGGTGTTGACGAACTTGTTGTACACCAGATACAGCTTGTCAATCTCACCGTTGTCGTAAGCCTTCAGCATGACCTTGACTGAACCAATCAGGTCATTGACGCTCGGGTTATCGCCCAGTCCTGCGACGTGAGCTTTCACCTTGGCGCCGTGCCGTTCAAAGAAGTTGGAGGCTTTATTGCCGATCAGAGCCAGGTCAACCTTGGCACCTTTCGCGCTCCATTGCTTCATATCATTGAGGGCAGCCTTGAACAGGTTGATGTTCAGACCACCACACAGGCCACGGTCGGTGGAGACGACGATGTAACCCACTCGCTTGACCTCACGTTCGATGAGGTAGGGGTGCTTGTATTCCAGGTTCCCCTGAGCGATATGGCCGATCACCTTGCGCATGGTTTCAGCGTACGGACGGCTGGCAGACATGCGATCCTGCGCACGGCGCATCTTGCTTGCTGCCACCATTTCCATAGCGCTGGTGATCTTCTGAGTGTTTTTCACACTCCCGATCTTGTTACGTATCTCTTTTGCGCCGGCCATCTCTTCTCTCCATCAGGTGGCAGCTTGCGCTGCCACACACGCTTACCAGGTCTGGGTTGCCTTGAAGTTGTCCAGCAACGCAGTCAGCTTGCCAACGATCGCGTCGTTGTAGTCAGCCTTGGCATTGATTTCAGCCATCAGCTCGGCATGCTGGGTAT
>NZ_JAAKNE010000213.1:0-2629 GCF_049170755.1 Aeromonas sp. 604176 | reverse complement strand
CCGTTCTGACGCTCACCGATGCTGCCACCCTTGTGCGGACCGTAGTGGTCGAAGGTGTGGTACAGCAGACCGGTACCGGAGGTCATGGTCATGAACTCGGTCTGGAAGCCGATCAGGCCACGGCTCGGGATCATGAAGTCCAGGCGGACACGACCCTTGCCATCCGGGGTCATGTTGGTCATTTCGCCTTTACGCAGACCCAGCTGCTCCATCACGGAACCCTGGTGCGCTTCTTCAACGTCCACAGTCACAGTTTCGAACGGTTCTTGCAGTTCGCCGTCAACAGTACGCAGGATTACTTCCGGACGGGATACCGCCAGCTCGTAACCTTCGCGACGCATGTTTTCGATCAGGATGGAGAGGTGCAGTTCACCACGACCGGATACGCGGAACTTGTCCGGATCATCAGTCTCTTCCACGCGCAGGGCCACGTTGTGGACCAGCTCCTGGTTCAGACGCTCCAGAATGTTGCGGGAGGTCACGAACTTGCCCTCTTTACCGGCGAACGGTGAAGTGTTGACCTGGAAGGTCATGTTCACGGTCGGCTCGTCAACGGAGAGCGGCGGCAGGGCCTCAACGGCACCGTTGTCACAGATGGTGTCGGAGATTTTCAGCTCGCCCAGACCGGTGATAGCGATGATGTCACCCGCTTGCGCGTCGGCAACTTCAGTACGGGACAGACCCAGGTAACCCAGCACCTGACCGACTTTACCATTACGGGTCTTGCCGTCAGCACCAACGATGGTGACTTGCTGGTTGGTCTTGACGCGACCACGGGTGATACGGCCGATACCGATAACGCCCACGTAGGAGTTGTAGTCCAGCTGGGAGATCTGCATCTGGAAACCACCTTCGGCATCAGCCTTCGGCGCTTCAACGTTGTCAACGATGGCCTGGAACAGCGGCTCCATGTTTTCGGACTCGACGTCCTGATCCATGGTGGCCCAACCGTTCAGTGCAGAGGCGTAAACAACTTTGAAATCCAGCTGTTCGTCAGTCGCGCCCAGGTTGTCGAACAGGTCGAATACCTGATCCATTACCCAGTCAGGACGAGCACCCGGACGGTCAACCTTGTTGATGACCACGATCGGCTTCAGACCCTGAGCGAACGCTTTCTGGGTCACGAAACGGGTTTGCGGCATCGGGCCGTCTACGGCGTCAACCAGCAGCAGCACGGAGTCAACCATGGACAGTACGCGCTCTACTTCACCACCGAAGTCGGCGTGACCCGGGGTATCAACGATGTTGATGCGGTAGTCATTCCAGCGGATCGCAGTGTTCTTGGCGAGAATGGTGATGCCACGTTCCCGTTCCAGATCATTGGAGTCCATGATCCGTTCCTGGCCTTCCGTGGAGCGGTCCAGGGTGCCGGACTGCTGCAGCAGCTTATCAACCAGAGTCGTTTTGCCGTGGTCAACGTGCGCAATAATCGCAATATTGCGTAAATTCTCTAACATTCTCGCCTCAATCACCGGGTAAAATTGGGCGCTAATTGTACTCTTGCCTTTGTGATCTGCCTAGCAGAATTGCAGTACATTCGCGCATAACAACAGATCTGGATCATAGACCTCTCTGACAAACCCTGCTTAGATGGGCGGTGACCGTATTTCGCGCACCATTACAGTGCACCAAAACGATCCACCATCGCACTAAATTGATGCAACGCGAGTCGAGATCGCCTGATTTTGGGGAGCCTCTTCAGCGAGATTGCCCTGAAATCAAGCTGTCACAAACTTGGCACGATACTGGCTTGTGTGAATACGACGACGCATTCACCCAGAGAGTTTTAACACCGGAGGTTACTTAGCATGTCAGCCCAGAACGTTTTGGCCCTGATCCAGGAACACGAAGTCAAGTTTGTTGATCTGCGCTTTACCGACACCAAGGGTAAAGAGCAGCATGTATCCATCCCTGCTCACCAGGTTGATGAAGATTTCTTCGAAGACGGCAAGATGTTCGATGGTTCCTCCATCGGCGGCTGGAAGGGCATCAACGAATCCGACATGGTACTGATGCCGGACGCAGCCTCCGCCAAGCTGGACCCGTTCACCGAAGAGACCACCCTGAACATCGTTTGTGACGTACTGGAGCCTGCCACCATGCAGGGCTACGACCGCGATCCGCGCTCCATCGCCAAGCGTGCAGAAGATTTCCTGAAGTCCAGCGGCATCGCTGACACCGTGCTGTTCGGGCCGGAGCCGGAATTCTTCATGTTCGACAACATCACCTTCTCCAACACCATGGGCCACAGCTTCGTGAAAATCGAATCTGAAGAAGCCGCATGGAACTCCGGCACTGCCTATGAGCATGGCAACAAGGGTCACCGTCCGTTCGTGAAAGGCGGTTACTTCCCGGTTGCACCGGTCGACTCCTCCCAGGATATCCGTGCCGCCATGTGTCTGGTGCTGGAAGAGATGGGCCAGGTCGTTGAAGCTCACCACCACGAAGTGGCCACTGCCGGTCAGAACGAGATCGCTACCCGCTTCAACACTCTTACGCTGAAAGCAGATGAAGTACAGGTACTGAAGTACGTGATCCACAACGTGGCCCACGCCTACAACAAGACCGTCACCTTCATGCCGAAACCCATGTTCGGTGACAACGGCTCCGGCATGCACTGCCACCAGTC
>NZ_JAAKNE010000212.1:0-2712 GCF_049170755.1 Aeromonas sp. 604176 | reverse complement strand
CAGAGGCAGAGGCAGAGGCAGAGGCAGAGGCAGAGGCAGAGGCAGAGGCAGAGGCAGAGGCAGAGGCAGAGGCAGAGAATGATTCCATAGTCACAGGCTTATGGGTATTGCTTGATACCCGCGATGGCGCCTCTGTTCACCCCTTAAACCTGATCAGCTGTTCCACGAGCCATAGCAACACTGATGCAATGGCAGGCAAAGCAACCGCCTATCCCCTTAGAGCGCGAATAAAGCATAATCGCATTACAGACGAGGCCTAGGTCAATCCTGGTGAGCCCCTCCCCTTGATCCTCTTCAAATATCCAGTAACAACTGTTGTGGTTGCGATGGAACTGGGGGCGAGTCACAGGGGATGATTACTCCCCCTGAATCGCACGCATAAAAAAACCGGCACCTTGGCGCCGGTTTTTACTCACTGCGACTCGATTACAGAGCGGCAGTGAAGGTACGGGTGATGACGTCTTGCTGTTGTTCTTTGGTCAAAGAGTTGAAGCGAACGGCATAACCGGATACGCGGATGGTCAACTGCGGATATTTCTCCGGGTTTTCCATGGCGTCCAGCAGCATTTCACGGTTCATCACGTTAACGTTCAGGTGCTGACCACCTTCTACGTTGGCTTCGTGGTGGAAGTAACCGTCCATCAGGCCAGCCAGGTTGGCTTTCTGGGCTTCCATATCTTTACCCAGTGCGTTCGGTACGATGGAGAAGGTATAGGAGATACCATCTTTAGCGTAAGCGAACGGCAGCTTGGCAACGGAAGTCAGGGATGCAACAGCACCTTTCTGGTCACGACCGTGCATCGGGTTTGCACCCGGGCCGAACGGAGCACCGGCACGACGGCCATCCGGGGTGTTACCGGTCTTCTTGCCATATACCACGTTGGAGGTAATGGTCAGAACAGACTGGGTAGCAACAGCACCACGGTAGGTGTTCAGCTTTTGAATCTTCTTCATGAAGCGCTCAACCAGGTCACAGGCGATGTCATCGACGCGAGCGTCGTTGTTACCGAACTGCGGGTATTCGCCTTCGATTTCGAAGTCGATGGCAACGCCATCTTCGTCACGAATCGGCTTGACCTTGGCGTACTTGATAGCAGACAGGGAGTCAGCAGCTACAGACAGACCAGCAATACCACACGCCATGGTGCGATATACGTCACGGTCGTGCAGCGCCATCAGAGAGGCTTCGTAGCTGTACTTGTCGTGCATGTAGTGGATGATGTTCAGCGCAGCAACGTACTGCTTGGCCAGCCAATCCATGAAGTGATCCAGACGATCCATCACATCGTTGTATTCGAGGTACTCGGAGGTGATCTTGTCGGTCTTCGGACCCACTTGCAGTTTCAGCTTCTCATCCATACCGCCGTTGATTGCATACAGCATGGTCTTGGCCAGGTTGGCACGAGCCCCGAAGAACTGCATCTGCTTACCAACGATCATCGGGGATACACAGCAAGCGATGGCGTAGTCATCGTTGTTGAAATCCGGACGCATCAGATCGTCGTTCTCGTACTGAACAGAAGATGTCTCGATGGATACCTTGGCGCAGTACTTCTTGAAACCGACCGGCAGCTTCTCAGACCACAGGATGGTCAGGTTCGGCTCAGGGGACGGGCCCATGGTGTACAGGGTGTTCAGCATACGGAAGCTGTTCTTGGTGACCAGGGTACGGCCATCAACGCCCATACCAGCCAGGGTCTCGGTAGCCCACATCGGGTCGCCGGAGAACAGTGAATCGTATTCCGGGGTACGCAGGAAGCGAACCATACGCAGCTTCATGACCATGTGGTCCATCAGCTCCTGGGCTTCTTGCTCGGTGATCAGGCCTTTTTGCAGGTCACGCTCGATGTAGATGTCCAGGAAGCTGGAGGTACGACCGAAGGACATGGCAGCGCCGTTTTGGGACTTAACAGCAGCCAGGTAGGCAAAGTAAGTCCACTGAACTGCTTCGCGGGCATTGGTAGCCGGTACGGAGATATCGCAACCGTACTTGGCAGCCATCACCTTCATCTGTGCCAGGGCACGGTGCTGCTCGGAGATCTCTTCGCGCAGACGGATGGTGGCTTCCAAGTTTACACCGTTTTCCAGGTCAGCTTGCAGGGACTTGAACTGGGCCAGTTTGTCGGCCATCAGGAAGTCAACACCGTACAGAGCGACACGACGGTAGTCACCGATGATACGGCCACGGCCGTAGGCATCCGGCAAACCGGTGATAACACCAGACTTGCGGCAGTTCAGGATGTCTTTGGTGTAAACGTCAAACACGCCCTGGTTGTGAGTCTTGCGGTACTCGGTGAAGATCTTCTCGACCATCGGGTCCAGCTGACGACCGTACACTTCGCAAGAAGTTTTAACCATCTTGATACCGCCGTTGGCGATGATGGCGCGCTTCAGCGGCTTGTCAGTCTGCAGACCTACGATTTTCTCGAGGCTCTGATCGATATAACCGGCATCGTGTGCGGTAATGGTGGAGGGCAGGTCGGTGTCAAAATCGACCGGCGCGTGAGTGCGGTTCTCGATCTTGATCCCTTCCATGACCTTGTCCCACAGCTTGGTGGTCGCTTCGGTCGCGCCAGCCAGGAAGGACTCGTCACCTTCATACGGGGTGTAGTTCTTCTGGATGAAGTCACGGGTGTTGACAGAGGTCTGCCATTCACCGGCCGCGAAGCCTTCCCATGCTTTTTGGAACTGTTCGTTAAGTTCTGCCATTTT
>NZ_JAAKNE010000211.1:0-2956 GCF_049170755.1 Aeromonas sp. 604176 | reverse complement strand
AGCAAATAGTTGAGGCCCGCCACATACTGGCGGGAAAACTGGTTACTCTGTTTTTGGGTGTCCTGGCGAACACTCCTGCGACCCATGTACCAGCCATAACCGGCGGCGATGGGCAACAGCAGGAAAAGCAGTTCAAGCATTGAGGAACATTATTCCTTACCCGGTGACCGGGCCAGCTCCAACTCGCGGGATTGACGACGCATGGTGCGGTTGAGGGTGCGGTTTTGCATTTTCAGGCGCAGGAACAGCAGGCCGAATACCAGCCAGCCCAGCAAAAAACCGCCAGCGAAGAAGAAGCCCAACAGCATGGCAAGCGAAAACTCACCCTGAGCGATCAGGTAATTGAACTGAACCAGCTGGCCATTTTGTGAGCCCAGCGCCAGGGTCAGAACAAACACCAGCACCAGCGGAATGAGGGCCAAAATACGCTTCATAAGAGCTCCCTGTCAGTATCTAATGAGAGGCTGATTATCCTTAAAATCGCAGGCAGACTCTAGAGTGAATGGGAAAAGAGTTTAAGAAACAAGACGATTGGCACAGGAATCGGTGCCAAAAAGAAAAAAGGCATACCCGAGGTATGCCCATTTCTGCATTATTCAATGATGTTGACGCGCTCGCGCAACTCTTTGCCAGGTTTGAAGTGCGGGACATATTTCCCGGTCAGTTCAACCTTGTCCCCAGTCTTGGGGTTGCGGCCCACACGGGGCGCACGATAGTGCAGTGAAAAACTGCCAAATCCGCGGATTTCAATCCGGTCGCCGTTTTGCAAGGTCGACGCCATCTGCTCAAGGATCTCCTTGATGGCGGCTTCGACATCCTTGGCCGGCATATGCATGCGGCTGGCTGCCAGTTGTTCGATGAGATCTGATTTGGTCATAACGTTAAATCTCCTTCCCCGATCACATGCAATATTCATTTTGCCAGGATAAAAAAGGGCGGCGCAATGCCGCCCTTTTCTTGCATCAAGGATTACTCACCCTTGGCGGCTTTGAACGCTTCCATCATAGCATTGCTGAACACAACTTCTTCTTGTTGGTTCAGGTTATCGATAGCAACACGCTCATCAGCCTCGTCCTTAGCACGGACAGACAGGCTTACGGTGCGGTTCTTACGATCAACGCCCATGAATTTAGCTTCAACTTCGTCACCAACAGACAGCACCAGAGTGGCGTCTTCTACACGGTCACGAGCAGCGTCGGAGGCACGCAGGTAGCCTTCTACGCCATCAGCCAGTTCGATAACGGCACCTTTGGCATCAACCTCGGTAACCTTACCCTTCACGATAGCACCTTTCTTGTTGTCAGCCAGGTACTTGTTGAACGGGTCTTCTTCGATCTGCTTGACACCCAGGGAGATGCGCTCACGCTCCGGATCCACTTGCAGAACAACGGCTTCGATCTCGTCGCCTTTCTTGAATTCACGCACGGCTTCTTCGCCCTGGTTGTTCCAGGAGATGTCAGACAGATGAACCAAGCCATCGATGCCGCCATCCAGACCGATGAAGATACCGAAGTCAGTGATGGACTTGATCTTGCCGGAAACACGGTCGCCTTTGGCGTGAGTTTCGGCAAACAGCTGCCACGGGTTGGATTTGCACTGCTTCAGACCCAGGGAGATACGACGACGCTCTTCGTCGATGTCCAGAACCATCACATCAACCACGTCGCCAACGTTAACAACTTTGGACGGGTGGATGTTCTTGTTGGTCCAATCCATCTCGGATACGTGTACCAGGCCTTCAACGCCTTCTTCGATTTCAACGAAGCAGCCGTAGTCGGTCAGGTTGGTCACGCGGCCAGACAGACGGGTGGTCTCCGGGTAACGCTTGGCGATAGCAACCCAGGGATCTTCGCCCAGCTGCTTCAGACCCAGGGATACACGGGTACGCTCGCGGTCGAACTTCAGAACCTTGACAGCGATCTCGTCGCCAACGTTGACGATTTCGGAAGGATGCTTAACGCGCTTCCACGCCATGTCGGTGATGTGCAGCAGGCCGTCAACACCGCCCAGATCTACGAATGCACCGTAGTCGGTCAGGTTCTTGACGATACCCTTAACTTCTTGACCTTCTTGCAGGTTAGCCAGCAGGCTTTCGCGCTCGGAGGTGTTCTCGGTCTCGATCACGGCACGACGGGAAACAACAACGTTGTTGCGCTTCTGGTCCAGCTTGATGACTTTGAACTCGAGTTCTTTGTTTTCCAGGTGAGCGGTGTCACGGATCGGACGCACGTCAACCAGAGAACCCGGCAGGAAGGCACGGATGCCGTTCAGTTCAACGGTGAAACCACCCTTGACCTTGCCGTTGATGATACCGATAACGGTAGCTTGCTCTTCGTAAGCCTTCTCAAGCTGCAGCCAGGCTTCGTGGCGCTTGGCTTTTTCGCGGGACAGCTTGGTTTCGCCGAAACCATCTTCGATAGAGTCCAGAGCCACGTCAACGGTGTCGCCGACGTTGATTTCCAGCTCGCCCATGGCGTTCTTGAATTCTTCAGCCGGGATAGCGGACTCGGATTTCAGACCGGCGTCAACCAGTACAAAACCGTTCTCGATAGCAACGACAGTACCCTTGACGATGGAACCTTGACGGGTTTCAACGGCGTTCAGGGACTCTTCAAAGAGTTGAGCAAAAGATTCGATCATTGTTTATGTCACAAATGAAACATCCACTTGCAATCCGGCACAAGCGGGGCTGTTTTAAATAATCTGCGCCATCCTTGGTGCAGACGACCGGATGTCAGCTTGCGCTGGCATCACCAAGTTGTTGCTCTGCATAGGCGAGTACTGTTGCCAGCACTTCATCTATGGTCATAGCGGTAGAGTCTACCACCAGAGCATCTTCTGCCGGTTTCAGGGGTGCAGTAGCGCGATTTCTGTCGCGATCGTCACGTTCCCGAATCTCGGTTAAAAGACGCTCAAAGTTAACATCAAAGCCCTTATCTTGCAACTGCTTATAGCG
>NZ_JAAKNE010000210.1:0-3006 GCF_049170755.1 Aeromonas sp. 604176 | reverse complement strand
AGAAGTGAAACGCGGTAGCGCCGATGGTAGTGTGGCATTCGCCATGCGAGAGTAGGACACTGCCAGGCACCCAATTTAAGAACCCCGCTCGATGAGCGGGGTTTTTTATTGCCTGCAATTCAGAAAGTCGTCTGATAACTGACCTTTTATTCCCTCTTCTCTGCCGTTTTCCCTGTTTTTCCTCCCCGATTTTCTCCGGTTATGCCATCGCGGCTGGCGGTGGTTGTCGCTATAATGGCCGCCCTCAAGCAAGGTGGTGGTATGAAAGCAGAATATTTACAGCGATTCGGGGGCATTGCCCGTCTTTATGGTCAGAACGCCCTGCGTTCCTTTAGCCAGGCCAAGGTCTGTGTGGTGGGGATCGGCGGTGTGGGCTCTTGGGCGGCCGAGGCGCTGGCACGCGCCGGTATCAACCAGATCACCCTGATCGACATGGACGATATCTGCATCACCAACATCAATCGCCAGATCCACGCTATGCAGGGTACAGTCGGTCGCCTCAAGACCGAGGTGATGGCCGAGCGTATTCGCGCCATCAACCCGGATTGCGAGGTGATCGAGGTGGATGATTTCGTCACCGCCGATAACCTGGCCGAGCATATCAAGCGGGAGTTTGACTATGTGGTGGACGCCATCGACTCGGTCAAGGCCAAGGTGGCGCTGATTGCCTTCTGCAAGCGCAACAAGATCCCGGTGATCGTCGCGGGTGGTGCCGGCGGGCAGATGGATCCGACCCAAATCACCGTGGCCGATCTGGCCAAGACCATTCAGGATCCGCTCGCTGCGAAGGTTCGCTCCGACCTGCGCCGGTTGCACAACTTCAGCAAGAATCCGGCGCGCAAATTCGGGGTGGAGTGTGTCTTCTCAACCGAGCAGCTGAGTTATCCGGATGGCAATGGCGGTACCTGTCAGGCCAAAGCGGCCAGCGATGGCACCATGAAGATGGATTGCGCCTCCGGTTTTGGCGCCGTGACGCCGGTGACGGCAACCTTCGGGCTGGTTGCCGCGTCCCGGGTATTGAAGAAGATTGCCGAGCGGGGCGCCCGCGCCGAGAAAGATAGCGGGAATGAAGAAGCTTGAGCGATTGGCGAAGCCTAATCGACCGCTGAACAGAGCGGGTTAGACAGCCTGTTCCCGGATCGCCAGCACGATCGCTCTGAGCCCGTTACCCCGTGACGGGCTCAAGTGCTTCTCCAGCCCCAGTTCGGTGAAATAGCCTTCCATATCAAAGGCCTGGATCGCTGCAGACGATTGGTGGTTGAGCGCTGCCAGCACGATGACGATAAGGCCCCGCACGATGCGGGCATCGGAATCACAAGCAAAGTGCCAGCAACCATCCTCGCTTTGCTCTCCCTTCAGCCACGCCTGGCTTTCACAACCCTTGAGGCGGAACTCCTCCTGCTGCCATTCGCCGGGTAGCGCTGGCAGCTGTTTGCCGAGCTGGATGATGAGCCGGTACTGGTTCTCCCAGCCGTGAGCGGCGGCAAACTGCTGGCGGATGGTGTCGGCGTTGGGCTCAAGGCCAATCTGGGTATAGCTTGCGAGGTCACTCATTCGGTTGTCTGCCTTAGAAGAAGTCACTGAGTTTGTGCAGGGCGGCCAGCAGGGCGTCGACATCATCCCGATTGTTGTAGCAAGCCAGCGAGGCGCGCATGGTGCCGCCGATCCCGAGCGACTCCATCAGCGGCATGGCGCAGTGATGGCCGACTCGCAGGGCGATCCCCTGCATGTCGAGCAGGGTAGCAGCATCTTGCGGGTGGATGTCGTCGAGCAAGAAAGAGACCGCACCGGCGCGTTGGCTGGGTTCGCCGACCAGACGCAACCCCGGCACCTGTTGCAGGCCAGCGACCAGATAGTCGGTCAGTGCCTGCTCATGTTGGGCGAGCCATTGCCGATCTTGCGCCATCACAAAGTCGATGGCGGCGGCGAGGCCGATAGCGCCAGCGATATGGGGGGTGCCCGCCTCGAATTTGAAAGGCAGGGTGTTGAAGGTGGTGCCGCTGAAACTGACCCGATCGATCATCTCGCCACCTGTTTGCCAGGGCGGCATCCGTTCCAATAGCTCGGTGCGGCCCCACAGCACGCCGATGCCGGTCGGGCCATAGAGCTTGTGGCCGGAGAAGGCATAGAAGTCGCAACCGATGGCCTGTACATCCACCTCGAGATGAGCCACCGCCTGGGCGCCGTCGATCAGCGTCACGGCGCCAACCGTTTTGGCGGCCGCCACCATCTCTTTGACTGGATTGACGGTGCCAAGGGCATTGGATACGTGGGCCACGCTCACCAGCCGGGTGCGTGGCCCCAGCATGGCGTGATAGGCGGCCAGATCGAGATCGCCCCGCTTATCGAGCGGGATAACCCGGATGACTGCGCCGGTGCGCTGGGCGACCAGCTGCCATGGGACGATATTGGCGTGGTGCTCCAGCGTGCTGAGGATGATTTCCTCCCCCGCCTTGAGCTCGCTCATCCCCCAGCTCTGGGCTACCAGATTGATCGCTTCCGTGGTGCCGCGGGTCCAGATCACCTCTTGGCTGCGGGGTGCATTGATGAAGCGGGCGACCGTCTCGCGGGCGGCCTCGAAGGCGCGGGTTGCGCGACCACTCAGCGCATGGGCTGCGCGGTGCACGTTGGCGTTGTCGGCCCCATAGTAGTGAGCGATGGCATCCAGTACCGCTTGCGGCTTCTGGGTGGTGGCGGCGTTGTCCAGATAGACCAGAGGGTGGCCGTTTACCTCCTGCGCCAAGGCCGGAAACTGGCTGCGCAGTTGGTCGTGCTGTTGCTGATTCATGTTCCCCTCATCATCTGGAAAAAGTCATCATCTCGAAAGGTCGGCCATGATCCTGAAAATAGCGCCCGAACACAAGGCGCGATAAGCCAGATGGGCGGTTGCCTGCCGTGCAGCAGGTACGGCTCGTCGGGTGATTTCTGGTACAATGCCGCCCCTCATCATAAGCCAAGAGATCCGGCCCATGAAGCTCAACCCCAATCAGAACGAAGCGGTCAAGT
>NZ_JAAKNE010000209.1:0-3054 GCF_049170755.1 Aeromonas sp. 604176 | reverse complement strand
AGATCGCTCGGGTAGGTCGGCAGCACGAAGTAGCCGTAGCTCGCCGGCAGGAAGGCGATCAGCAGCTTGGGTTCGACACCCAGCGCCAGACCCATGGGGGCGATGGCGGTGAGGGCGGCGGCCTGGCTGTTTACCAGCTTGGAGATGAGGAACAGCACCAGGGCGTAGGTCCAGGGCTGGGCCTGTACCACATGGGCCAGAGTCTCTTTGAGCAGCGGCATGTGAGCCTGGAAGAAGGTCTCACTCATCCATGCCACCCCGAATACGGAGAAGATGGCGACCATGCCTGCCTTGAAGACGGCGCCGTTGGCAATCTCGCCCGGCTTGACCTTGCAGCGCATCAGGATGATGGCACCGGCGATCAGCATCATCATCTGGATCACTAGGTTCATGGAGAGCGGGCCGGTCTTGTCCTTGATGGTGAACACCGGACGCAGACCTTCGTTGGCACCGAGCAATACCACGGCAGCGATGGCGGCGAAGAAGATCCAGGTAGACCAGTAGGCCTCTTTCGGGAACTTGGTGTTAAGCAGGGTCTCGCCACCACCGTAGATGAAGGCGCGCTGCTCCGGGTCTTTGATCTTGGCCTGGAACTCTTCGTCCTTGTCCAGATCCTTGCCGCGACGCAGGCTCCACAGGGCCGCCACGATGACACCGGTCAGGGAGGAGGGGATGGCGATCATCAGGATGTCGAGCAGGCCGTAAGCCTGACCGATACCGTGACCTGCCGCCAGAATGGAGACCATGGAGACCACGGCAACGGAGACCGGGGAGGCGCAGATGGCCATCTGGGAGGCAACGGAGGCGACAGCCATCGGGCGCTCGGGACGGATGTTCTTCTGCAGCGCGATGTCAGCGATGATGGGGAACATGGTGTAGACCACGTGGCCGGTACCGCACAGGAAGGTGAGGGTCCAGGTCGTGAGCGGCGCCAGGATAGTGATGTATTGCGGGTGACGGCGCAGCAGACGCTCGGCTACCTGCATCATCAGGTTGAGGCCACCGGCAGTCTGCAGGGTGGCGGCACAGCCGATCACCGCCAGAATGGTCAGCATTACCTGAACAGGCGGTTCGCCCGGCACCAGGCCGAAGACGAAGGTCAGCAGGAAGAGACCGATACCACTGATGAGACCGAGCCCCATGCCCCCAAAGCGGGTACCCAGCAGCAAGCAGCCGAGTACCACTAAAAATTCCATCAAGATCATTCCGTTACCTCGTGTGATTCAACCCATATTGCCGCGGGTAGCCTGAACCATGAATTGTCATTGTCTGTTTTATTTAGCCCAAAAGGGTTAGTTGCTATTCTGCTCCCCTGAAAAAGTGAAAAAATTGAGTTACTTCAATAACTCGATGAATTTTTGATTAAACCACTTAAAAACCACGTACTAACAAAAACATCATTTTTGTCACCAAGTGGTATCACTCGGGGCCAGCCCATCAGAGTGCAACCAGAGGCGTTGTGATGGGGAATGCGTTGGTAAGGAAGTTGTGGAAAAAGGCCCGGGTCAGGGGAGAAGAGGCTGTAAAAACACGGGTTAAAGATATCTTTTTTGACAAATGGGGTGTTCTGCGACTCTGCTCATCGGGGGGCGGGTGCTGATAGCAGATAGCGACGCTGATACTGTTCGCTCAGCTGCTTGATATCGAGTCTGGCTAGCGCATTGTTCACTCGCTGTTGCAGTTGCTGTTGATCGGGACGGAACATGATGTGCAGGCTCTTGTACCCGAGGATCTTCGGGTTGAACTGCAGCTGTTCGGGGTGGAGTTTGTCATCGTGATAGGTGAGCCAGTAGAAAACATCCCGGTCGATCACGGCCAGATCGAGCCGGTCGCGCTGCAATTTTCGCAGGTTGAGGTGATCGTCGTCCACGGCAAAGGTGTTGAGGAGCTTGCTGGCCATCAGGGCATCAAATTCACGGGTATTGATATAACCTGCGACGACCCCAATCCGGTAGGAAGCGAGATCTTCGAGTCGCTGCCAGTGGATAGGGGGGCCGGCTTGCTGCGCCATGCCCAGCACACTACTGCCCACGCTGGTGGAAATATGCCACCGTTTATCCAGATCATCGGCGAAGTATTTGGGGAAGTAGCCGCTGTAGTGCTGGGCGGGATCGGATGCCAGCAACATGGCTCGATGCCAGGGGTAGAAGTCAAACTGAACCTCCAGCCCCGCTTCGGCAAATGCACGCTTGACGATATGGCCGGTAAGGCCACCATCAGGGAGATGCTGGCTGGTATAGGGGGGCCACTCCAGGGTGGTCAGGTGCACGGGTTCTGCCCGCAATTGCAGGGGGAGCCAGAGCAGCAAGAGTGTCAGAAGCCGACGATATCCCATGAACGACCCATTCCTTGTGTCGATTGGTTCTGAGTATTACCCATAACGGGGGTAATAAAAAAGCCGACCCTGAGGACGGCTTTTGCAATGTAGTGGCAATATGCCGCTGATCAGAACTCGGCGGTACGCGGAGTTCGCGGGAACGGGATCACGTCGCGGACGTTGCCCATACCGGTCACGTAAACCACCAGACGCTCGAAGCCCAGACCGAAGCCGGAGTGCGGGACTGTGCCGTAGCGACGCAGGTCGCGATACCACCAGTAATCTTCCTTGTTCAGGCCCATCTCGGCCAGACGGGCATCCAGCACGTCCAGACGCTCTTCACGCTGGGAACCACCGATGATCTCGCCGATGCCCGGTGCCAGTACGTCCATCGCGGCAACGGTCTTGCCGTCGTCGTTGAGGCGCATGTAGAAGGCCTTGATATCTTTCGGGTAGTTCTTTACCACCACCGGAGACTTGAAGTGCTCCTCGGCCAGATAGCGCTCGTGCTCGGAGGAGAGATCGATACCCCAGGAGACCGGGAACTCGAACTTTTTGCCGCAGTTTTTCAGCACTTCGATGGCGTCGGTGTAGTCGATCTGGGCGAAGTCGGAGGAGACGAAACGCTCCAGACGGCCGATGGCATCCTTGTCCACGTGCTGGGCGAAGAACTCCAGATCGTCGCGACGCTCGGTCAGTACGGCGTTGAAGACATACTTCAGCATGGCTTCGGCCAG
>NZ_JAAKNE010000208.1:0-3058 GCF_049170755.1 Aeromonas sp. 604176 | reverse complement strand
GAAGCTGCCGCTCGTCTGGCGACACGTGGCTACGTTCTGGACGTAGCGGCTGTCAATGCTCTGGAAGAGAAGCGCAAGGATCTGCAGTCCCGTACCCAGGAGCTGCAGGCCGAGCGCAATGCCCGCTCCAAGTCCATCGGTGAGGCTGCCCGTCGCGGTGAAGATGTTGGCCCGCTCAAGGCCGAGGTGACCAAGATCAATGACGAGCTGGAAACCAGCAAAGTCGAGCTGGATGCGCTGCTGGCCGAGCTGAAAACCATTGCCGACGCCATCCCCAACCTGCCGAGCGAGACCACCCCTGTGGGTCGTGACGAGAACGACAACGTGGAAGTGCGCCGTTGGGGTACCCCGCGTCACTTCGACTTCCCGGTACGGGATCATATCGATCTGGGCGAAGCGGCCAAGGGCGTTGATTTCAAGAACGGCGTCAAGCTCTCCGGTTCCCGTTTCGTGGTGATGAAGGGCCAGATTGCCCGTCTGCACCGCGCCCTGGCCCAGTTCATGCTGGATCTGCACACCCTGCAGCACGGTTACACCGAGTGCTACGTGCCCTATCTGGTCAACCCGGACAGCCTGTACGGTACCGGCCAGCTGCCGAAGTTCTCCCAGGATCTGTTCAATACCGGTATTGACGGGGAAGGGGAAGAAGAGGGCAAGGTGCGCAAGTTCTCCCTGATCCCGACCTCCGAAGTGCCGCTCACCAACATGGCGCGCGACGAGATCTTCGACGAGCAGGAGCTGCCGATCAAGATGACCGCTCACAGCCCCTGCTTCCGCTCCGAAGCGGGCTCCTACGGTCGTGATACCCGTGGTCTCATCCGTATGCACCAGTTCGACAAGGTCGAGATGGTACAGCTGGTTCATCCGGAGAAATCCTGGGAAGCGCTGGAAGAGATGGTGGGTCACGCCGAGAAGGTGCTGCAACTGCTGGAGCTGCCGTATCGCGTGATGGCGCTTTCTACCGGTGACATGGGCTTCTGCGCGGCCAAGACCTACGATCTGGAAGTGTGGCTGCCGGCCCAGAACACCTACCGCGAGATCTCCTCTGTCTCCAACTGCACCGACTTCCAGGCGCGCCGCATGCAGGCTCGCGTGCGTGTCGATGGCAAGCCGCAGCTCATTCACACCTTGAATGGCTCAGGTCTGGCTGTGGGTCGTACCTTGGTCGCTGTGCTTGAGAACTACCAGCAGGCAGATGGTCGTATCGCCATTCCGGCCGCGCTGCAATCCTACATGGGTGGCCTGACCCACATCGGGTAAGCTCACGCAGCTGACCACAACGCCATGGCATTGCCATGGCGTTGTGCATTCTGGCGCCGAACAATCGTTTTAGTGCTGAAAAAAATGCAGCTTTTCGGCGCCGCTTTGAACAGTTAACACATTTTTATCAAGCAATGCGCAATCGTTTTTGTTAGACTGCGCCGCAATTTCGCAGGACATCTTTTTCTATGGTCTGGATTGATTACGCCATCATCGGCATCGTCGGTTTCTCTGCTCTCATCAGTCTGGTGCGCGGCTTCGTCAAGGAGGCCATGTCTCTCGTCACCTGGTTCGTCGCCTTCTTTATTGCCAGCCATTTCTATCCTGATCTCGCCGTCTATTTCACCTCCTTCTCCGATGCGCTGGTTCGCAACGGTCTGGCCATCGCAGCCCTGTTTGTGGCGACCCTGATCCTCGGCAGCGTGGTCAACTATGTGGTGGGCCTGTTGGTGGACAAGACGGGTCTCTCCGGTACCGATCGGGTGCTGGGGGTCTGCTTCGGTGCAATTCGCGGGGTGCTGATCGTCAGTGCCCTGCTTTTTTTCATGGATACCTTCACCAGCCTCTCCCAGAGCGACTGGTGGGTGGCGTCCAAGCTGGTGCCGGAGTTCAAGCCGGTGATCCAGTGGTTTTTCGGGTTCATGTTGAACTCATCCAGTTTTCTTAAACAGGTATAGTGACTTCGAGGTAGCAAAGACATGTGTGGTATTGTCGGTATAGTTGGCACCACCCCCGTCAATCAGGCCCTCTACGACGCCTTGACGGTGTTGCAGCACAGGGGACAGGATGCCGCCGGGATCGTGACCATTGATAGTGGAAACTTCCGGCAACGCAAGGCCAATGGCCTGGTGAAGGACGTGTTTGAAGTGCGCCACATGCAGCGTTTGCAAGGGAACATCGGCATAGGTCATGTCAGATATCCCACCGCAGGCAGCTCAAGTGCCGCTGAAGCCCAACCTTTTTATGTGAACTCTCCCTACGGCATGGTGCTGGCCCATAACGGCAACCTCACCAACGCCAAGGAGCTCAAGGAGCAGCAGTTCAAGGTCGCCCGTCGTCACATCAACACCACCTCCGATTCGGAAGTGTTGCTGAACGTGCTGGCCCACGAGCTGGATCGCTGTGACAAGATGGCCCTGCGTCCCGAAGATATCTTCGCTGCGGTGCGCAGAACCCATCAGCAGATCCGCGGTGCTTATGCGGTGGTCTCGCTGGTGATTGGCCATGGTCTCATCGGTTTTCGCGATCCCAACGGCATTCGCCCGCTGATCCTCGGTCGTCGTCAGGACGAGCAGGGCCAGGTGGAGTACATGCTCGCCTCCGAGAGCGTGGCGCTCGACGCCATCGGTTTCGAGACGGTGCGGGATATTGCGCCGGGTGAAGCCATCTACATCACCGAGCAGGGCCAGCTCTTCTCCGAGCAGTGTGCGGAGAACCCGCAGATGAGCTCCTGTATCTTCGAATATGTCTATTTCGCCCGTCCCGATTCGTGCATCGACAAGGTCTCGGTCTACGCCGCCCGCCTCAACATGGGTCGCAAGCTGGGTCAGAAGATTGCCCGCGAGTGGGAAGATCTCGACGTCGATGTGGTTATCCCCATCCCCGAGACCTCCTGTGACGTGGCGCTGGAGATCGCCCACACCCTCGACCTGCCATACCGTCAGGGCTTCGTGAAGAACCGCTACATCGGCCGTACCTTCATCATGCCGGGCCAGACCCAGCGCAAGAAGTCGGTGCGCCGCAAGCTCAACGCCATCAGCTCCGAATTCAAGGGCAAGAAGGTGTTGCTGGTGGACGA